>JBAVZU010000042.1:0-16744 GCA_049588915.1 Candidatus Sulfotelmatobacter sp. | reverse complement strand
TGCCATTGCAGCACGCCTGACCTGGAGCGCAGCAACTTCCATTGCAGCAAGTCTGGCCGGCAGCGCAACACTTTCCATTGCAGCATGTCTGGCTCGACGAGCAGGTGGTCGACACACAGCATTTCGATCCGGCTGGACCACAGTAGGGCCGAGGTCCATCCGTACAGCAGACCTGACCCGCGGCGCAACAGATCTTGCCAATTTCAGTGTTGCCGCAAACCGCCTGTCCCTTGGGACAGCTGAATGCGGCCGCCGCCCACGAAAAGCGATCCAGCCCGAGAGCTGCTAAGGCAGCGGCGCCAATTGCTCCGCCGGCCATCCGCAGGGCCTTGCGACGTGAAACGGAACTCGCAACAATTTTCGAGACATCATCAAAAAGTGCGCTCAAAATTCATGCCTCCAATGGATTCGTTGCTTTCAGTCCTGCGTGGGCAAGCTCCAATATTGCATCTCTTCCCACTGCGACTTCCTGGGCAATCACGCCTTTTGCATCGATCAGAAAAGCTACCGGGGTCGCGAAAATTCCATACTCTTTTGAAAGCTTCCACTTCTCTTGCAGCACTACAGGAAACTTAATTCCAAACTTTGCCGCTTTGCGCCGGTTCTCTTCGAGATCTCCGCGCCCTACCAACAAAAAGGCCAAGTCATTACCCGCGTTCTCCTGATGCATACGAGCCAGCTGGGGAGCGAGTTCGTCGCAGGGTCCGCATTGCGGATCGCTGAACACTAACAGTACTTGCCGCCCGCGATAGTCGTCCAGAGAAACAGTTTTGCCTGCGAGATCCGGCAAGCGAAAAAGTGGAGCAGCGGTTCCGGCCTTCAGGCCGTTACGTTCGATCCGACTCTCGTCGAGAGACCGCTCACCCTGAAGTTTCCTGCGTTGAGACTTATCGTGGACGTTGGAACCTGCAGCCGGAGAAACCGACAGCTGCTTGGCCAGCTCCACAACCTCGTCAGCTCCGCTGGCCAGGTGCCGCGCGACCTGACCGGATTCGTCCAGCAGGTACGCGACCGGCGTACCTTCGTGGGCGAATGGTTTGGGCCTTTCATTATTCTTCGGAAGAAGAATGGGGCATTTCAAGCCGTGTTCCTTCGCCTGCTTTTGGTTCGAGGCCGCATCGCCATAGCCCAGCAGCAGCAACTGGACATTCTGCTTATCGAGGGCGCCATGGAGTTTCGCGAGCTCAGGCGCAATCAGATCGCAAAATCCGCAATCGAAATTCCAGTTGACCAGCAACACCTGCTTGCCGCGGAAATCTTCCAGTGCAACCGTTTTGCCGGCAAGGTCAGGAAACTTGAACGCGGGGAATTCGGTCCCTACAAATTCGTCCGATCGAGGTTCCGGTACTGCGTGATCGTGATGGACAACGGCATCGGGAGCTTGGGCAGTGCCCTCAAGCTTGTCCAGGCGAAGCAGGATCCGGCCTTGCTGCTTTACCAACTGGTAAAAACCGATCCATAGGCTGATCAGTATGAATGAAAGGAGCGCGATGATTGCTGTGTTCAATTGAGTTTCCTCGTCGACCCGCTGGTGTCAGGTCCAGGAGTGCGTCGGGCGGGAAAAGCTCCGCCGGTTAAAGCGGCTCGAAGTCCGAACAGCAGGAGCCGCGGTTGGTGCAGACAAAGCCGCCACAAAACTCCAGCGGGCTCGTCGCGGGTGTGTTTTTCAAGATCCTGCCTGGTTCGAGCATTCAAGAGATCAACCAACCGGGAGTAACGCGTCTGGTTGAAACCGTGGATGGTTTTGCGAATGAGCAGGTGAATATCCAGTTCTCTGCGCAAGTCGCGCAGTTTTTGCCCCTGCTTGCCGTTCACAATCGCTTCGGTGACGCCCAACGCTCCCCGAAGACCGGTGACAATCCCACCGACGGTGGTAACTTTGACATGGCCTGCGGCGTCGCCGACCAGATAAACTTCGCCGCCCACGAAACGGCGGCTTACCGGAGTCCATTTCGAATAAACAGGAATTCTTGCCGCCTGGTACTCCAAGGGCTCGAGGTGGTGCTTCTCCAGGAATCTCTCCAGCGCCCGCCGGGTCTCCGGACCTTCTTCGCCGATCAATCCGAGTACTCCACGGGTCGGGGAATCGGGGATGAGCCAGTAAAAGTAAGGGGTGTCATCGGGGATAAACCACACTCGCGTCGTATCGGCCGGCATGTCTTTCGGCAGGCGAACAATCGCCTGCACCAACGGCACAGTTGTCTGCGCAGGCCAGCCCGCGACCCTGGCTACGCGACTCACCGCTCCATCAGCGGCCACCAGCGTTTTCACGCTCGCCTCTCGACTCACACCGTGGCCATTTTGCAATTGCAGGTTAAGACCTCCAGGGGTTGGCTCCATCGACACAAACCGGCGACCGAACGATATCTGGGCGCCGCTGGCTTCGGCAGCGAAAGCCAGATCGCGAAGCAATTTGCCGCGTTCAATTACCAGGTCAGGATTTCGGAGGCTGATGCGGGCCACGCGTCCATCGGTAAAGAGTTCAAATCGACGGATCTCATTTACCAGCGAACTCTTTCCAACGTTCGCTAAGAGTTCATGCAACCGGTGCGTTACGATCAGTGTGCGAGGCTTGGGGTCAAAGTCTTCCGCCCCTTCGAATACGCGTACCCGCTTTCCCGCTCGGCCAAGCAGGTGCGCAGTAAACAAACCTGCAACCGATCCTCCAACAATCCCGATTTCGCAGTTCAAAGGTTGATATTCTTGCGGTCGAACTCATTTTCGCAAGCCGTTCGAAAGATCGCAACGCCTTCGCACCATTATGGTACTTTTTTGCGGTCGGAAGCTCGACGTACGAAGGTAATGGTTGTGACATTGTTCTATCGCAAAATCCGGATAAAAGAGAACCAAATTCTTTCCGTTACTCTGACCACCCCTGGTCCCCGGGCATCGGGATTAGTTCTCGATCAACTTCATGGATGGGGACGTAGCTCCGCCCTGCGAGTTACATTATTCCATCGTTTACCCCGGACGATTGGTGCACGATCAATGCCAATTGCTTGCTCCACTCAAGAGGAAGTTTCGAACATATAAGTTATTCTTCTGACCCTGGCGGCATCGAATCCTATTCGGAAAAGGCTGAATGGAGCGCCCTGGGCTCGACTTGCCGACATCCAAAGTGTGCAAAAATGACGACTTGCACAGCTGTGAATGTAAACAAATGGATGCAATGAATGGACTTCCGGCCTCTTAGGCCTCCCGGTGAGGCCAATTCCGCGTCCGAACCCGCTCCCTGCATCCGATGCATCGGGTGCTATTTTTCAATGCTGGTTCAAACGATAGAGTCGGGCAGATCGGATTGTCTGGCAGACGCGCTAGGCTTAATGCGCTGTGGTTGCCGCGAAACCGAACCTCAGCTCTGGCGTCTTAATACTGACACGTTCCACCATCGAGGCATCCACCTCGACGGCCACCGATCTTTGCAACATCTCCACCGATACAACGAGCTTCCAGACACTCCTCTTTCGTAGCAAAATCCCTTCAAGCCCCTGCAAAGGACCGGCCCGGAGTTGAACTCGGTCGCCGCACGTCAAAAAGGGATGGGGCTCGGCGAGGAGGGGGCTTGCAACCATTCGTCGAATCGCCTCGACTTCAGAATCGGGAATCATCGACCTCTTTCCTCCAAACCCCAGCACACTGTGAACTCCCGGAATCGTGAGGATGGGCTGCCAGCGGTCGAGAGGGCTGCGGAGGAATACGTAACAAGGAAACAACGGAAGCGACAGCTGCTTGTCCCGATCTTTCCAGCGATGAACGGCAGTATAAAGCGGAAGGAAGGCTTCAAATCCTTTTCCGACCAGAGCCCGGGCGACATTTTTTTCGTGCTGGTGGCGGGTATAGACTGCGTACCAAGCCGAGTCCGCGTCTCTTGTCGTATCGCTTCCTTCTAGACTTGGCAAAACTGCACCTCCGCCTTGCAAGGATTGAAACAAGCTAGGGGAGGAAAGCTTTGGGGCCGGAGGCCTTGTTTGCCCCCGAGAATTGAATGAGCCTAAGCGGCGCAATTTGGCCGCCCGCTCGAGTGTCCTGATTCTAATTGATATGCCTGCGCTGTCAATACCCAAATGGTGGTGGAGTACCATCTGATTTTTGTTATTTATTTGGCTCTGGCGGAAGCGGGTTGACGGCAGAAATCGGCCACAGACCCCAGTTTTTCACTTACGATGGCCTACCTGAAAGGAAGCGACGCGGCCAGCGAACGTTCCCAGGGTCAAGTGGCGAAGGCATACGAAGCCTTCGTGTAATGCGCGTTCCTTTTTCTCCTTCAAAACCTGCCTGCCAACGGCAGGTTTTTATTTGCCGCATCCCACACTGAAAACATGCCACACTGGTCGTCGCATTGAGAGGAACCGAACCTTGTTTTCTCGACTCGGAAAAACACTGCTCACAAGCACCCTGGCGTTGTACTTCCTGCTGGTGGCTTTCAACAACACGATCGACTATGGGACAAATTTCAAATTTGTCGAACATGTCCTGAGCATGGACTCGATCCCCGCCGATGCGCATGTGCAGTGGCGGGCCATACGCACCCCTCAACTGCACCACGTCGCATATTGGACGATCATCCTATGGGAACTCATGACCGGCTGCATCTGTGGGCTCGGCGCGAAACGCCTGTTTTCCGCGCTTCGCTCCAAACAGGAATTTGACGCTGCGAAAACACTGCCCATAGCCGGTCTTTGGCTGGGATTGCTGCTATGGGCGCTTGGGTTCATCACGATTGGTGGAGAATGGTTCTTGATGTGGGAGTCCAGCGTATGGAACGGCGAACTCTCGGCCCTGCGCATGTTCATCCTGAATGCATTCGCATTATTATTTCTCTATTTGCCGGATACTGGAGTCCTTCCCAAATAGAACAGCCTCACCGAGTTGGTAAGGAGGAAACCGGGGCAGACGGGACGTTAATTTTTCGCACGAATGGAAACTGGTGAACGTCCCGCCTGTCCCCAGTTTTCCCCGCGGTTGATGCGGGTTATGGCATCCGGAATCCGAACATCAACCACGACTGATTGGCTACCCAATGCGGGTGTAGCTCCGTCATCTCATCAAACAACTCCTGGTCGGAGGATGCGGTTTTCTGCAGCCGATCAAAGTCCTGCAGGTAACGCTTGGTGTGTTGGATCGTCGAGGGAGAGTCGGGCGCGCCAGCTTCTTGTGACCGACGAATCCGTTCGACGAACGTATCGATCAAGACCAAAGTACTGGCTCGACACTGCAGTCCGGTTAACCGTACTTGAGCTCGGTGCTCTGTCCGACCTCGATAATGTAACCGTCAGGATCGCGGATGTAGCAGCGAATCTCGCCGTACTTGGGTATGGGCTCCGTGATGAATTCGGCTCCTCGACTTTTCCATACTTTGTAGCACGCTTGAATATCCGCAACGCGGAAATTCAAAAAGCTGTTGATGTGATTCGGGTCGGGGACGCTGAGCGTTACCGTCGGCTTATCCGGGGTCGGCCCGCCCCCAACGTTCAGAATCATCCAGATATTCTCAAGCTGAAGGTACCCAGGCGCGTTGCCGTCACCCAGGCTCAGAATGCGAGCGCCGAAGACTTTTTCGTAGTAGCGAGCCGATCGCTCGATGTCGGCGACGGTAAGAAATTGCGCGACGCTGATCCCCTCCCGCGGGGGCATCTCGGAGCGCTTCTGGTCGACTAGTACCGCGTTCATTGATGGCTCCTTTCAATACGGTGGGGGCTGGCCCACCTGCACCACCACAGTGTGAGCCTGCCCCACCCTTCGCGATTTTCGAAGGGTGGGTACCTCGGACGATGATATCAGGGGATTTCACGAACGTGAACTTCGGCCCCGCGTGGAATCCACGTGGCTGGAAGTGACGAGTCAATGCGCGATCGAGGGCCGTGGCGCCTACCTTTCGAAAACCGCGAAACGTGGGGCGGCCTCAGTCGTGGCACTGCAGGCGAGTTGCATAGGTCCTTCGTCGGGAGTCGGCCGCTTTGGGTGCGACTCCGCTTCCTCAGGATGACAGCGTGAACCGGCGGCGGTTTGGGGGCGCGGCTTAGGCCGTGCCCTTTCCGAGCAGATCAAAGTAAAAACCAGAGTCAAAGGCGACGGACAGGAGTGTCCGTCCCACACGGGCAACGCCGTCGTCCCTGCCGTTGCCTCGAACGCAATCGGGAGTACGAGTTTCATGGCAAAACCTTTTTCTGCGAGCCTCGTCTAAGACAAGGACACCTTTTGAGGAGACCGAACATGAACAGAATTTTTTGGACAGCGCTGTTTATCGCGGTAAGTCTCAGTGCCTGTGCGAAGCAGACGTCGGGGCCGAATTCGGAGTCCGCAGCCGCGGCTGACCACACTGCTCCGAGTTATGACATGAAGGCGCAGTCGCTGCTGGACCTTGAGGTGGTGCAGAATAAATTTGTGGATCTTGCGAATGCGGTTCCCGCGGATAAATTCACCTGGCGGCCTTCGGCGGACTCGCGTTCGTTCGCGGAAGTACTGCTGCATGTGGCGGGTGAGCGCTATGGAATCCTTGGGCTGATGGGAGCGGAGCCGCCTCGAGGATTTGACAGAAAAACGTTTGAAAAATCGACCACCGATAAGACTCAGATCATTGCCGAGTTGAACAAATCGTGGCAGTTCAGTCAGAAAACCATCGGCGGTATAAGCAACGCGGATTTCGCGAAGATGCTGCCGAAGCTGGGTCCTCAGGCGAACGAAGGCGACGTTGTATACATTCTGGTAGCAGACGCACACGAACATCTTGGGCAGGCGGTGGCTTACGCACGCGAAAATGGTATTGTCCCGCCATGGACGGTGAAGGCGCAGAAGCAGGCTGCCGAGAAGAAAGCGGAGCAGAAGTAGGTCGTCTCAGTTCAGGTAAGCAGAGTCTGCGAGTCGCCGACACTGGCGTCCGGCGCGGAGATGCAGCAGGTTCCCGTCCGGGCTTTCAGCCCCGTTCGGAATGACATAGGTTTCACATTTAGGTTTGCACATCGTGGTCTGCGATCGCTTGTTACGAGGCCACAAAGCGCGGAGTCGAGAAGATTACAGAGATCCTTCGTCGGGAGTCGCTCGCGATTGCGAGTGGCTCCGCTTCCTCAGGATGACGGCGTGAGGCAGGGTCACGACTGTTCGAGGCAGTGATTCGAACCTGCACCCATCACCTTCGCGAAAAAAGGCGCATGAAACCGGACGGGGGAAGATCGGGTGCGAGGAGTTTCTTGTTTATTCCAGCGGAGTGAAGCAGTGCCTTGGCAGCGAGGTATCCGCTGCGGACAGCGCCTTCCATGGTGGCGGGCCATCCGGTGGCGGTCCAATCGCCGGCCAGGAAAACGCGGGGCCACGCTGTGGTTTGCGGAGGGCGGTAGGCGTCGATGCCGGGACGGGCAGAGTAGGTGGCGTGAACTTCTTTGATCACGGTGGATTTGACCAGGTTGGCGTCGCGAGCGGCCGTAAAGAATTCGCGGACCTCTTTGAGGGCGAGGTCGATGATCTCGGCCCGGGATTTGTCGACAAGGGATTTTGAGGCGCTGACAACGAGTTCGATATAGCTGGGTATTGCAGGGACTAAAGCCCCAATTGCTAAAGAAGTCTTGATGGCACGACTAGAGTCGTGCCCTTCCCGATCTCCCCCTTCCGCTTCTCTTTCTAAAACGGGTTCCGGGAAGGTTGCAGTTCCGCTGCGAGTGGTGAGCAGGCGGGATTTGTGGAACATCCATTGAATGGTGCGGTCGAGGAGGACGGCGTGGTCAAGCTCGGTAATCTGGCGATCGAACCAAAGATGGATACCGGTAATAGGACAGGATTCGAAGTGCGCGAGTTTCTCGCGGAGGGACTTGGCTTCAGGCGTGTCGGGAAGGACGCGGTCTACAGTGTTGAAGGGGAGAGCGAGAATCAGGTAGTCGAAGAACTCTTCCTTAGTTTTTTCTTCTTTATCTTTTTCTTTGCCGGTGAAGCATATCTGGACCCCGGATGGGATGGGAGAAAAAGATTCGAGCGAGGTACGGTAAACGATCTCTCCGCCGCGAGCGCGAATGTAGTCTCCGGCACGGTTGTAGAGCTCGGTGAGAGGGATGCTGGGAACGCCCATGTGGCGGGCAGCGGGAGATTTCATAGACTCTCGAACCACTTGCGCGGCGTAGGAAATGGAGATGAGATCGAGATCCTCACTCAGGGCGCTGACGAGAATTGGCTTCCAGAAACGTTCGATGGCGGTGCGGGTTTGGCCGTGATCGCGACACCACTGCAGAAAAGATTTTCCAGTATCGCGTTGAACGGTGAGCGTGAGGGCGGCGATGGCGCGGGAGATTGCCAGCTTGTCTTTGATCGTAAGAAACGGAAACGCGAGGAATGATGGGGCGGTATGCAGCGGCGCGGGTAGCGGCGAGGCGTGCATGAGGCTGGTGCGGCCGCCGGGCTCGATGAAAGCCATGTCATCGTACCAGCGGATTTGACCTTCGACGCCGATGCGACGATAGAACTCGACCAGGTTGGTGCAAACGCGGAAGAGCACGTGCTGGCAGTTGTCGATGACTTCGCCGGTTGCGGGAAGCTCGTAGGAAGATGCGCGTCCGCCAAGATAAGGGCGGCGTTCGTAGAGCGTGACGCGGAGGCCGGAGTCGGCGAGAGCGCAAGCGGCGGCGAGTCCGGCAAGGCCGCCGCCGGCTATGGCGACTGAGGGTTGTGTTGGATTCTGATTCATGCACGGTTCTGGATTACTGGGCGACGAGCAACAGCAGGTTCCTCATCCGGCTTTCTGCCAGATTCGGAATGACAAAAATGGATGTCAGGTGATGCGTTGCAGAAACCCTTTCCCGAGGATGCGCAGCTTCTCGCCGACGGTAAGGCTTATTTTGCGTTTGAAGACGTCGTACTGGCGGGTGGCAATTTTTTCGAGCAGCTTGCGGTAGACGTTCACCAGCACATAGAGCGCGGGCTGGCTGTCTTCGGCAATATACGGAATCAGTTGATCGCCAGCCTGGTAGCCTTCTCTCGCGCGATTTGCTTCGAGTTCGAGCAAGGGGCGGAAGCGCGCGGCCTTCGGCTTATTCAGTAACTCGGCAGCGGACAGGCCGAATTTTGCCAGGTCTTCTTGGGGAAGATAGACGCGTCCCATGGCGGCGTCTTCTTTGACGTCTCGAATGATGTTGGTGAGCTGGAAGGCCAAGCCGCACTGCTCGGCCAGCGGTTCGGCGGCGGGATCGCGATATCCGAAGATATGAATGCAGACTAGCCCGACGACGGATGCAACGCCGTAGCAATAGATTCTGAGATCATTGAAGGTTTTGTATTGAACAGTGAGTTGACGGGAAGCGCCCGAGGAATCTTGCGCTGCTGGCAGGCCGTCCGCAGTATCGTCGTCGATGGGATCGACCATATCCATCGCAGTTCCGAAAGCGAGATCGTCGAGCAATCCGGCACGAATGTTATAGCAGCGTTGCGCGTCGGTAAGAGCAAGCAGGATGGGATCGTCGGTGGGCTGGCCTTGCTGCACACGGTGAAGCGCGTCCAGCCACGTGTTCAGTTTGAATCGACGCTCTGTAGCGGAAAGACCTGGGTCGTCGGCGATGTCATCGCAGCGGCGCATGAAGGCGTAGACGGCGGACAAGGCCTGACGCTTGGGCTTGGGCAAAACCAGAAATGCGTAGTAGAAGTTTTTGGCGCTGGCACGGGTGATTGCGCGGCAAACGGAATACGCCATGGCGAGCTGCGCCGGAGCGGGATTCCAGGGAGCGAAAATGGGCTGGGTTCCGGCACTCATGCAGGTTGCCCCAACAATTTGCCCCGCAATTTACCGAGAGCTGCACCCGCCACGAGCGCGAGTTTCCGGGGCCTGGAGATTACGGGGCGCCGGCCGAGGACGGCGAAGCTTTGCCGCTCGATGGCGTTCAGGATTTCCTGGCCGCCGCGGGTAAAAAGTTCGAGATCGATGGCGAGCTGCGCGTCCACTTTTTTCACCAGCGGCAAGCCGCGCTGAAACCACTCGCGAGCACGCTCGACTTCAAATTTCATCATCTGGCAAAAGGCGGGCGTATTGTGTTTCTGCGCGATATCTTCCTCGCTTACTGCGTAACGCCGCAAATCTTCGAGCGGGAGATAGATGCGTCCCTTGGCGTAATCGACGGTGACATCCTGCCAGAAGTTGGCCAACTGCAGGGCGGTGCAGGTGTAATCGGAAAGCTGCTGACGTTCGGCGTCGCTATAGCCGCAGAGATAGAGGACGAGATGCCCAACGGGATTCGCCGAATAGCGGCAGTAAGCAAGGACATCGTCGAAGGTTTCGAAGCGAGTGACGGTCTGATCCTGACGAAAGGCGATCAGGAGATCGGAAAATTCGTGCTTCGGAATAGCGAATTTTCTTACGGTTTCAGCGAGCGCTACAAAAACGGGATGGCGCGGCTTGCCTTCATAGCAGGCATCGAGTTGGGATTGCCATTGGTCGAGCAGGGCGAGCGAGGCGGATGCGTCGCCGACCTCGTCGCCGAGATCGTCAGAGATTCGGCAGTAGGCGTAGACGTTCAGGAAATCCTGGCGGAGATGTTTAGGCAGGAACCAGGTTGCGACGGAGAAATTTTCGTAATGGGTGCGGGCGAGGCGGCGGCAGTATTCGCGGGATTTGGCGAGCGAGGGAGCTAACGCGGGAATGGCGTAGGCGGCGGGAAGACGAGACCAGCCTGTTGTGCCAGCGTTGGCAGCGGTCGGGGATTGGGTTGCGGTTTGAATCACGGCAAATTCCGTCAATCAGTTTTCGTTGGGGCTTTGCGATCGGATGCTTACCCGTTGTCCTGATGCCCGTCTTTACCGAAAACTGAACGCATTACAGTCCACCACAACGTCGACAGGAGCAGAACGACCACGACATCCATCGGGACAAAAACGCGCCAAGGCAGATACTCCGACCGAGCGTGCCCGCCTCTCGCTAAGAAAGTCAGATAATCACCCACGCGGTAAAGGGCTACGAAGGGAACGCCAACGCGGAACAAGGCCTGCCAAAAGTTGGTCGTCCTCTTATAGAACTCAAGCATTTTTTCTCCCGCGACTGACCAGCCTCAGTGCCCTGGGATGATGGCGGTCTTTATATCTCCTCCGCGGTTTAGCATGTGGCGCAGCACTTTCTGCAAACTGGAGAGCGGCGCTTCGCCCGTGATGTAATCCGTGGGGCGAATCTTCTTGGCGGCGATCAGTCCGAAGGCGCGGCGCACGGTTTCCGGCGTGTGATGGAACGTGGCCTTGAGAGTGATTTCCGAATAGTGCAGGCGGTTGGTATCGAGCTGCACCTTGGTTCCGCTGGCGCACCCCCCGAAGAAGTTTACGGTGCCGCCTTTCCGGACCATTTCGACGGTCCACTCCCAGGCTTCGGGCCGACCCACGGCCTCGATGACGACATCACAGCCGCGCTTCTGCGGGGTGAGCGCGCGGACGGTGTCGACAACATTCTGAACTTTGGTGGTCTGAACAATTTCATGTGCTCCCATGTGTTTGGCGGCGACGACTTGCTCATTGCGCTTGACGACGGAGATCACGTTGCAACCGATGGCGCGGGCAACCTGGACAAACATCAATCCGATGGGGCCGCCGCCGATGATGGTGACGGTGTCGCCGATTTCGACTCCGGTTTCGTGCAGGCCGCGCAGAACACAGGCCAAAGGCTCAGTCATGGCTGCGTCTTCAAAGCTGACATTCGGCGGGATTACCAGCATGTTGGCTTCAACAATGCGGCGAGGAACGCGGATGTATTCGGCATAGGCGCCGTTGTTGAAGAGCAGATCCTCGCACAGATTTTCCTGGTGCTTGGAGCAATAGAAGCACATCTGGCATGGCGCGGAGTTCAGCGCGACAACCTTCATTCCCTTCTTGAAGCTGTGGACGCCTTCGCCGACTTCCTCAATGACTCCGGCCAGCTCATGGCCAAAGAGGGCGGGAGGAACGATCATTCGAGCGTGATAGCCACGCTGATAAACCTTGAGATCGGTGCCGCAAGTGAGAGCGACCTGCACTTTAACCAGGACCTCTCCCTTATCCACGCGAGGGATGGGGACCCTTTCAATCTTCAAGTCTTCTTTGCCGTACAGGACGGCGGCTGTCATTTTTCCATTCACTTGCTACATCCTTCCGAGAACTTACGATTCCAATTAGTTATCCTAGTCATTCTCCCAGTGAATCTTAACCATGAACCTTAACTCCGAATGCTACTCTTAACCCCAGGCTGAATCACGATTTTCATCGACGAAGGCTGCGGATGCGCGGCGAGTTCCAGTGCTCGCGCGCTTTCGTGCAGCGGGAACCGGTGGCTAATCAAGCGTTCCAAGTCCATTTCCCGGTTCATCACAAAGCGAACCGAATCGTCCTGCAAATCAACTGAAGCGCTATAAGACCCGAGCAATGACTTCTCGTCCACGCAGATCGCGGCCGGATCCACGGTGGTTTCTCCGCGCTGAGTCTGGGCAAACAATAGTACCCGCCCTCCCGGACGGGTCGCGTCCATTGCAGGACGGATCAAGCCGTTGCTCCCCACAGCTAAGATTACAGCGTCGGCACCCCGGCCTTCAGTCTGCTCGCGAACATACTGGGCAGCGTCCCGCTGCGAAGCGTCGACTGCAAGCTCGAATCCAAGGCTTTTAGATATTCTAAGCCTCTCGGGATACAAATCGGAAGTGATAACGGTGGCCCCTGCTCGGCGAGCCAGGAAACTCAGTATGATGCCGATTGGGCCCTGACCGATGGTCAGGACGGTTTCGCCGGGCTGCAGGCGAAGGGCTTGAATGCCCTTCATGCAAGTGTTAACCGGCTCGACGAAGCAGGCCTGCTCGAAGGAAATGCCTTCGGGAATGCGCACGGTACCCCGCTCAACGATCCAATCCATGACGCGAACGTACTCGGCAAATCCGCCGCCAGAAGGCTCGAAGCCGGCGGTGCATCCTACTTTCTTGTAAGTGGCGCACTGGGCGAAAGTCTGGTGAAGGCAGTAGAAGCACTGGCGGCAAGGAATGTGATGGAAAACGACGACGCGATCGCCAGGGGCGAACTTACGGACCCCGGCGCCGACCGCTGCTACAACACCGGAGGTCTCGTGGCCGAAGATGCGAGGAGCAGAGTGGGATCCTGTGGCGATTTTTTTGAGGTCGGTGCCACAAACGCCACAACTATGAACTCGCAGTAGCAACTCTCCGGGACCGATTTGCGGGACGGGAACGGTCTCCAGGCGTACGTCGTTGACTCCGCGGTAGACGGCCGCCAACATCGTGGTAGGAAGCGAATGGGTCGGATGGTCGATGGTGTATTGTCCGGCAATTGCCATTGGGGCTCTGTTGTGTTGGCTACTTGAATACCACTTCGTCCATCCGTGTTTAGATGAAATTCCTATATCGCTCGCTTCAACCTGATTCAGGAAGACTAAGGTCCAGAGCCTTCCAGATTCCTGGGATCAGTATTCGTAAACTCGACCGCAATCGTAAGTGAATCCAAATACGGCGAGTCCAGTGGAGTGAAGTGATGCGCTTTCACTTGCAGCACTACATAAAAGCTCTCCACTTTGATAATGCGCTTTGCAGTCAAGGGGACGTGCTCGAAGCTCGCGGGATCCAGCCGCCACAGAGCATCCTTGTAATCGGCGTCATTGTAATCGGAGCTCTGATCCTGCGAGGTGAGGAGCACGTTATCGTAGATAGCGTGGCGCAGGTCGGCCAATCTGACCTGCCAATACGTGATCTCGTTGTCGCCCTCCGGTCCGTGGGGAATGATCGAAAACGCGTAGCGGTTGTTCCCGTTCGAGTCTTTGACTCGCTGACGATAGACCGCGTTCTTAGAGGTCAGCTTCACATCGAAATGCTCTTCGACCACGCGAGTTGGGCCCTGGCGAAAACTCTCCGAATAGAGAACGGAGGGCATGGCGGGCTGGGGAGACGACTGCGCGAGCAGGGGAATGGCCGAGGACAAAACCATTGCAGCCAGCGTTCGCGGTTTCATTCGTGGCCTTCGCTTGGCGATCGGTGGGTAGCGGCAACTGGCTCGATGGGAGCGGGAGCAGAGCGATCGCTTATCTCCCGATCGCTGGAACATAATCGCACTGAGGATCGTTCAAGATGCGCAGCCAAAGATTTCGCCGCTTTATTGCTGTTGCGGTGCAAGGTGGCGACGCGCATCCAGAGCCAAGGGCGCAGGGCCGCAAAGAGAATAAACTTAGCGGTGTTGAATTGACCGTCGGGGGCGATGAAGCGGTCGGCACCTGGGATCTCAAAATCCATTTCATCGGAAATCACTTTGACGACGGCGAAAGAAATGCCGTGCGCGCGCGCGGCGGCGCCTACGGCGGCGGCTTCCATATCCACGGCGCGAGCGGCATAAGATTGCGCTAGCTTGGTTTTCTGATCTACGCCTGCCATGGCCATGAAAGTGACTAGCGCACCATCTTCGCTTGTGAGCGACGCATCGGATTGTGTGCGGCTTCCATCGCGGGCGTCGGTAATCACAGAGGGAATGAAAACATCACCTACATGAAGCCTAGAATCTAGCGCGCCGGCGAAACCTACCGACTGGATCAGCGTGGGATGGTATAAGGCGATTATGGCTTCTGCGGCACGGCGCGCTGCATTTACGCCGATGCCGCCGCACACGGCGACCGCGTCATCGTGCTCGAAAAAAATGAATTTGCGGCCCTGATGCTCGCGCGCGATGCGGCTCCAGTTTTTGATGAGCCCGCTCAGTTCGCGTTCCAGCGCGGCGACGATGGCAAGCTTAGGCATAACCGTTGGCCCGGAACCATTCTACGGATCGGCGCATAGCGTCTTCGACAGGGACAATCTTCCAGCCTAATTCACGCTCCGCTTTGGCGGAACTTGCCCACATTTTTTTCTTACCCATGCGCACGGTTTCCACCGTAGCGCGCGGTTCGCGACCGAGGAAGCGACCGGAAAAATTCTGATCGACCAGGCCGGCGGCATAAGCGACAAAATATGGGAGCTTCACTCGCGGCGATGGCATTTGGGCGATGGCGCCAAGCAGATCGAGAATTTGCTTCAGAGTGAGATTTTCACCGCCAAGGATATAACGCTCGCCGCTCTTCCCTTTTTCCATAGCCGCGATGTGTCCGAGGGCGCACTCGCGGACATCCACGAGGTTCAATCCAGTTTCAACGTAGGCGGGAAATTTGCCCTTCAGAAAATCGACCACGATGCGTCCGGTGGGAGTGGGTTTGACATCATGCTCGCCCACCGGTGTGGTTGGATTCACCGTTACCACCCGCATTCCCTGGCGGCCTGCTTCCATGGCGATTTGTTCGGCCATGAATTTTGACCGCTTATAGTGACCGATCATGTCGGCGAGCGAGACAGGGGAATCTTCGTCGGCGAAACGGCCGTTGCCCGTGAAGCCAATGGTGGCGACGCTGGAGGTATACACGACGCAGCGGACTTTGTTTTTGCGCGCGGCTTCGAGAATGGCGCGCGCGCCTTCGACATTGGAGCGATACATCTCTGCGGGGTCCTGCACCCACAGACGGTAATCGGCGGCAACATGGAATACGACGTCGCAGCCGGAGATTGCCTTGTCCAGGGAACCGGAGTTGCGCAGATCCCCGCAAACTGTTTCGCAGTTGAGGTCTTCAAGATTCTTAACGTTGCTGGTGGAGCGCACAAGCAAACGCAGATCGGCCCCTTGATCGGCTAAAACACGAGCCACGTGGAAACCAAGAAATCCGGTCGCGCCTGTGACGAAAGCTTTCATGGGGTGGCAATCAGCAATTGGCAGTTCGCCATTAGCTTTCGTCCGGGCGATCTGGCGCGACTAACGAACCTGGGTGCCGACTGCCAGCGCCTAATTGCTGTTTTTCTCCATCACCTTGGCATAGGTAGTCAACGCAAGCAGCGGAAAGTACTGGCGGTAGAGATGATATTTCAAATAGAATACGCGTGGGAAACCTGTCCCTGTAAAGAAATTCTCGTCCCACGATCCATCATCTTTTTGCGTGCGCAGCAGGTAGGCAACACCACGCGCGACGGAGTCGCTGCGGATATCGCCGACCGCGAGCAGGCCGAGAATCGCCCATGCGGTTTGCGAAGGCGTGCTCTCGCCAACGCCGCGCAATGCAGGATCGTCGTAGGAACCCACAGTCTCTCCCCAACCGCCGTCTGGATTCTGCACCATGCGCAGCCACTCAGCCGCCTGCTGGACGCAAGGCTCGTGGCTATCCATACCGATAGCTTCAAGACCGCGCAGGACGAGCGCGGTGCCGTAAATATAGTTAACGCCCCAGCGGCCGAACCAGCTGCCATCCGGTTCCTGTTCATTGCGAAGGAATTGAATCGCTCGCTTCACCGCAGGATGGTTTTGATCGTAGCCGTAGGTCGCCAACATCTCGAGAATGCGGCCCGTGATATCGACCGTGGGCGGATCGAGCATGGCGTTGTGATCGGCGAAGGGGATATATTGAAAAACCATCTTGTCATTATCTTTGTCGAATGAGGCCCAGCCGCCGTTCTTGCACTGCATGGACAAAATCCAATCAATGGCACGCTCGACGGACTCGCGCTGGTAGCGGCCGTTGGGATGTTCCACCCGGCTGAGGGCGAGGCAAACCATGGCGCTATCGTCGACGTCGGGGTAAAACTCGTTATTAAATTCGAAGTACCATCCGCCGGGCTTGCCTTTCTTGTTTTTGACTTGCCAGTCACCGGGATTGCGCACTTGCTTTTGCAGGATCCAGTCGGCACATCTCACCGTCCGAGGATCGTTGGGGGAAACGCCGGCTTCACCGAGAGTGAATACAGCATAGGCCGTATCC
>JBAVZU010000041.1:0-2173 GCA_049588915.1 Candidatus Sulfotelmatobacter sp. | reverse complement strand
AGTTTCGCAATGAGTACTTGAACAAAAATATTTTTGCTGATCATTCTGCCTGAAGTACTCAGAGCAGCGATGGAGATCAATGGCGACGAAACCGGCCCTGCGGTCAAAACAGCCATCTTCATTTGTTCGGAAAAGGATCTCGTTTATGTCCCCTGTGCCTGCTAAATGATCTGCCGCGCTCATCGAATCGCTGCAAGGCGAGCAAATTGTTGCCCAGATCGAGACGTGCCCCCCGCGGTCTTGCGGATAGCTTCGATAAGCTGCTGAGACGTTTGTGCCGCTTTCTCCAGCTCCCCGGTTACATTCTCGTAGTAATTGGAGGTGATCGATAGCTTTTCCCGCTCGCTGGCATGTTTCCCGCAACATTTGCCGGAATGAGCGCCTTGGTTTCGCCAACAGACCAAGTTCTGCTAATCGCTCATGAGGAGCAATCTTTGCGAACAGTAATTGAGCCGAATCGATTCGGCGACGGATTTTCGCTTTCTGCTGTCGGTGGACTTAGATTGTATCAACGCGAAGTTCCTAGATTGTTTCTTTGCTTCCCCTAAGCCAGAATTTGTTTCATGAAAACCGAAACCGTTCCTCTTAACGGTATCGAGATGTATTGCGAGATAGAAGGCGCGGGAGAGCCGCTGCTGCTTCTCCATGGCGGAGGCGGGTGTCACGATGATTGGACTTACGCCGGACGAGACCAATTCTTGGGTAAGTACATGCTCATTGCCCCCGACGCTCGCGGTCACGGTCGCTCGACAAATCCCCAAAAGACGATCACTCACCGCCAGTGTGCGCTGGATACGCTCGCGCTGTTGGATCATCTGCGTATCGAGAGATGCCGAGCAATCGGTCTCAGCATGGGCGGCAACGTTCTGCTTCACATGGCCACGATGCAACCGGCTCGAATTGAAGCGATGGTTCTCGTCAGTGCGACCATGTATTTTCCGGAACAAGCACGGACAATCATGCGACAGATTCCGACGGCCGACAATCAGCCGCCAGCAGAATGGCAGGCGATGCGCCAGCGCCACAGACTCGGCGATGAGCAAATTATCGCTTTGTGGGATTGGCAGCGCGGGATGAGGGACAGTCAGGACGACATGAATTTTACGCCGCCCTCATTGGCGAAAATCACCGCATCAACTCTGATCGTGTATGGGGATCGCGATCCCCTCTACCCGATCGAGATGGGGGTGGAGATGTATCGTGCGATTCCGCGATCCGCTCTATGGACTGTTCCAAATGGGGGCCATGCTCCGGTCTTCCTGGACGCGGCTGATGAGTTTGTACGAAAAACACTTACCTTCTTTGGTAGGTGACAGTGCGGACAGCATAGACGCCTGCTATTGCAATCCTCCGAACTGTGCCATTGAAAAACGAAAGCGCCCCGAACTCCGGTTAGAGTCATGGGCGCTCAGTCAAACAGCCCTCCCCAGAACTGCTCACAGCCACCTTACATTCTGGTTCCCGCTGTAGGAATGGCTCCGATGGGCCACGGTGAAAATGGTCAGCACCTGCCTCACAGTGTCAGGCTCACGCCAGCCGGCGTGCGGGTGGCTTTCTTGCTAACTCCCGCTGCGGGTGCTTTTTCTCTTCGGCGAGCACCTGTTGCAGGGTCGTGGGTTCGGCCATGGTCGGCAGTTCGCGAGCAAGGGCGAGAATCTTCTGACCGTCCTTGTCGTCGGTGAATATTGGAAAAGCGCGGAGACGTTTGCCCCAGAGTTGGGCATGAGAAATGAAGCAAAAGATGGCGATTTGTATATTTTCATCCGGCAAATCTTCCGAAGTATTTAAAACTCGTGCACAGCATGAGGCAAGGCTACGTCGCAGTTCGTCGCTGCCTCCGCCATACCTAAGGGCCAAACGGATCGGGGGACGGTATCGGGCGCCCTCGGAAAGCTGTTGATCGACGACAAGAAATACCCAGAGCTTCTGAGTTTCGATTTATTCAATGCGGTCTGACCGCCGCTAGCCTCGCAGGGATGATCGCAGCCGAATTAACGTTCATGGCAGGGGAACAACTGTTGTGCTGGGCAAAAAAAGGAAGAAAAACAACTGAGATGCAAGAAAAATCACCGGGCAACCGAAAGGTTGTGTTGAACAGGGGTGCAGAAGTGGAAAAAAATGAAGCACAGGAACAGTTCAAGAACGCGATATCACCCGTGAGCACGACTCAGCC
>JBAVZU010000040.1:0-3466 GCA_049588915.1 Candidatus Sulfotelmatobacter sp. | reverse complement strand
GCGACTCTACTACCTCTCGATGGAGTTTCTCATCGGCCGCTCACTCGCGAATAACGTTACGAATCTCCTGCTCGCTCCGCTCACAGACCAGTTCACAAGAGACAAGAAAATCAACCTGCTCGAGATCCTGGAGCAGGAGCCCGATGCTGGCCTGGGCAACGGTGGTCTTGGACGTTTGGCCGCATGCTTCGTTGAATCCGCGGCGACGCTGCAGCTACCGGCAATGGGGTATGGACTGCGATATGAATACGGCATATTCAAACAATCCATCCAGAGTGGATGGCAGCGGGAAATGCCGGACAACTGGCTCCGTTCTCCTGACCCCTGGGAGATCGCCCGCCCGAACGAGAAGGTGGAAGTCAGCCTGGGCTGCTCATTCGAGCTCAGCGGTGGCAGCCTGCGCCCCGTGCCTGGCCGTCCGTCGACTCTGATTGGTATCCCATTTGACCGCCCCGTAATCGGATATGGTGGTTCCACGATCAACACCCTGCGCCTCTGGGCCGCAGCTGCCCCCGACTACTTCAACTTTGAAGAGTTCTCGCACGGCGATTTCGTAGAAGCGTTCACTCAGACTCTCTCGGCCGAAACCCTGACCCGCGTCCTTTATCCTGACGACTCCAGAGTGATGGGACAGGCGCTGCGCCTGATGCAGGAGTACTTCCTTGTTGCCTGCTCACTGGCAGATGCGGTGCGCCGCTTTCAACGCTCCAACTCGGATTGGAGCCTGTTTGCCGAGAAAGTGGCGATTCAGATGAATGACACGCACCCGGCTCTGTCGGTTCCGGAACTCATGCGAATTCTGGTGGACCAGGTGCAATTGGGATGGGACGAGGCTTGGCGTGTTACGCAGAAGACGCTGGCGTACACCAATCACACGTTGTTGCCCGAGGCCCTTGAAAAGTGGCCCGTCCGGTGGTTTGAGGAGATGTTGCCCAGGCACCTCGAGATCATCAACGAGATCAATCGCCGCTTTCTGGGCGATGTTCGCGGGCGGTTCCCAGGAGATACAAATCGGATCGAGCGCGTGAGCATTGTCGAGGATGGCCCCGACAAGAAGGTTCGCATGGCTAATCTAGCGGTCGTAGGCTCCCACAGTACCAACGGAGTGGCAGAGATTCACTCGAACCTGTTGCGCCAGACGACACTGAAAGACCTCGCAGAGATCTTTCCTGAACGTTTCAACAACAAGACCAACGGAGTGACACCCCGGCGTTGGTTGCAACTATGCAATCCTGGGCTTTCTGGACTCATCGCTGATGCGATTGGAGATGGCTGGATCGGTGATTTAAGCGGACTAAGCAAGCTCAGATCGTTTACTGAGGACAGTGGCTTCCGCGATGACTTCCGCAAGGCCAAGCGAGATGCCAAGCGACAATTCTGCGATTGGCTTGGCGGGTCGACAGGGCAGATCCTCGATCCGGAGTCTATCTTCGACTGCCAGGTCAAGCGCATCCACGAGTACAAGCGTCAGTTCCTGAATGCACTCAGGATCGTAGTGCTCTATAACCGGCTTCGGCAAGACCCCGGGCTCGACATACACCCACGGACATTCCTTTTCGCAGGCAAGGCTGCGCCTGCATATTGGCTCGCCAAAGTGATTATCAAATTCATTAACAACCTGGCTGCGACCATCGACAGCGACCCCGCAGTGCGGGGACGGCTGAAAGTGATATTCCTGCCCGAGTACTGCGTTTCGCTTGCGGAGCATCTGATCCCCGCCAGTGACGTTTCGAACCAGATCTCGACGGCTGGCTACGAAGCCAGCGGCACAAGCAACATGAAATTCATGATGAATGGCGCGTTGACAATCGGCACGCGCGACGGCGCGACTATTGAGATGGCTGCCGAGGCCGGGGAAGAAAACTTCTTTCTTTTCGGTCTGACCGCGGATCAAGTGATCGGCAGTCGCGGATGGTACAACCCGCACTGGCATTACGAACATGAGCCCGAGACCCGGCAAGCCCTGGACTTGATTTTCTCGGATTACTTCAGCCGTTATGAGCCTGGAGTGTTCGGCCCGTTGCGCGACATGTTGCTCACGCATGGCGACCATTACATGCACTTGGCGGACCTGAAGTCGTACCTCGAGGCAGACGAGCGGCTGTGCGCGTTGTATGCCGATCCCAACAAGTGGGCGCGCAAAGCCATCTTGAATGTGGCGGGCTCGGGAAAGTTCTCAAGCGACCGTACCATTGCCGAATACGCAAGCGAAATCTGGAATGTAAAGCCGTGTCCAATACCGGAGAAACCGTAAGTATCGGCTTACCTGTCGGCTTCCAACATGTTCTGGAAGAGCGCTTACCGCGACGACCGGAAACGAGACTTGGCGCGACACATCGCCACCGCAAACCGCTACATTTTCGCCGAGACGGTTCAGGGCAACCCCAGTCGCTATGCCGGCTGCGGCAGAGAACTGGCTCCTAGCTACGATGAGATCGTTTCCCTGATCGAAACCCTTCACGGCGAATCGCTGGAAATCATCTCTGGCCTGACCGACCTGAACGGCGAGTGCAGAACGCCGGATGGTGTTGCCGTGACAACCTGGAAATGGCTGCGCGCGATGGTGGAACACGAAGTACACCATCGTGGCCAGATCTATATCTATCTCGCCCTGCTGGAAGTGCCCACGCCACCGCTGTACCGGCTAACCTCCGAGCAGGTTACCGAAATGCAATCGCATGGAAGTAATACACTTCGTCCGAGATGCTCACGTTGGGGGAAGGCTGCCAATGCAGATTGGCATTTGGCATGTAGCTGACGGAATGAGTAAGAGCATCATGTACGTTGTAGTCGTGATACCGCATGCGAGCGTCGAGAACATCGCCACTGCTGGCGGTGAGCACGCCTTTTAGCGGGTCAGTCCCGAAGGACGGAGATACGAATGGCGTGCCGTAATAGTTCGACAGGTCATCTCTCAGAATGTCCAATGCAAATTTGATGTCGAATTTGTTGTTCAATTTCCAGAAAAGCGATCCGGTACCGTTGAGTGCGTGTGGGTCGGAACCTGGCACATAGCCATCGCTCGAGTAGTAGCTAACATCAGTCCTAAAAGCCAGTTGTTCGTTGATTTTCCCACCGGCTCCGGCACCCAGATCATAGGTGTTAAAGCTCCCGTGCGAGACAAGACCGTTGTAGCTGATCTTGTCGAAAACGGCCGGCTTTGTAATCACATTCACGGTCCCGCCGACCGCCCCTTGCCCGTAAAGAACAGACGATGGACCCTCAAGTAAATCGACACTTCGTACGTTGAACGAATTCTGAGGGCGCGTGATCATATTCGCCGGGCCGAGGTAAACTCCGTCGCGCAAGAGTGTGACCTGATTGCCCACGAAGCCACGCGTAGCAAATTGTGACGGATCAGCCGGCGACCCGCCTGACGTGGCGCCGGGCATAGCTTCCACTGCTTCTTCGATCTGACGGTAACCTCGCAGGTCGAGGGTAGAGCTATTCATTTCGACGATCTCTG
>JBAVZU010000039.1:0-9376 GCA_049588915.1 Candidatus Sulfotelmatobacter sp. | reverse complement strand
CATTCATCCCTCGCCAGCCAACAATCGGGAGTGGAACAAAGCGCAGACCCCGGGTTCAACACTGGAAGCGACTTTTGCCCGTGAAGAGGTAGGGATTCCGCTGAAGTGTAATGTGCATCCCTGGATGCACAGCTACCTGGCGGTGTTCAAACATCCTTATTTTGCGGTGACGGGCAAGGACGGCAGCTTCGATTTGAGCAATCTGCCGCCGGGAACCTACACGATCTCGGCATGGCAGGAAAAGCTAGGCACGGTGAGCCAGAAGATCACAGTGGGGAGCAACGAAACCAAGACGCTGCAATTTGTATTCAAGTCAAAGGCTGGCTCGTAATCCGGAAACTCAGATTTACGGGGGCCGAAGAGTGGAAGAAATCCATGATCAATGATGCCGTTAGCGGAGAATTGCGCGATCACTTCATCATTTGTGGATACGGACACATGGGGCGAGCGGTGGTACAGCAGCTGCGTCGCCTTGGAATGCCGTTTGTTGTTATTGAGACCAATGACGAACTGCGTGCCGAACTTCTGAAGGATGGGGCTCGTGTGATCCACGGGGACGCCAAGGAGCGCGATGTCCTACTCGGAGCGGGGATCGAGCAGGCTTGCGGCATTTGCATCGTTATCGATAACGACCTTGAAAGTCTGTCCATTACCATCACTGCCCGTTCGCTTAATGCGAGGCTCAGCATCGTCGCTCGATCCGGGCAACGGCATTACGCCGATTGTCTGCGGAGAGCAGGAGCAGATGAGGTGGTCATCCCAGAGTACTTGGGTGGTTTAGCGGTGGGACGGATGGTCCGCAAGTACTACCCGGTGCAGGCTGTCCTGCCAAGTTAACCGTGTTCGATCGGGAGGAACTGATGGCAACTCAAGTTGCACCTGAAATCAGAGCGAGCAATTCTGGCCGAAACTTGGAGCGTGATTTATCAGCGCAGTTTCTGAGCGTGGTCGAGAATGCGGCTATTGCGTCGGCTCGCACCATGGGCCGGGACGACCGCCACTTGTCCGATCAGGCCGCGACCGAAGCAATGCGCCACACCATGGACAGCATTCCGATGAGTGGGAGGATCGTCATCGGCGAAGGTGAACGCGATGAAGCTCCCATGCTTTATATCGGCGAGAAACTCGGCACCTGTTTTCCCGCTGGAAGTGACGTCCCGGAAGTGGATATCGCCGTGGATCCATTAGAAGGCACAAACCTGTGCGCGACCGGCGCTCCCGGGTCCATCACCGTGCTGGCTGCATCCGAACGAGACGGGTTACTCAACGCGCCCGATTGTTACATGGAAAAAATCGTGGTTGGCCCCTCCTGCAAGAACGTCGTAGAACTTGATGCTCCGGTCGCCGACAATTTGAAAAATATCGCCAAGCGACTAGAACGAGATGTTGAGGATCTCGTCGTTATTGTGCTCGACCGGCCGCGCCACGAAAAGCTGATTGCAGAAATTCGCGCTGTTGGGTCGCGCATCCGGTTAATCAGCGATGGCGATCTCTCCGCTGGCATTGCTGCGGCGGTTCTCGGCACGGGTGTGCATGCTGTTATGGGCTCAGGCGGTGCTCCGGAAGGTGTCATTACTGCTGCGGCAATTCGTTGTCTGAATGGCTACATGGTCGGCAGATTGGTGATCGACAAGCCGGAACTCGAAGAGCGCATCATGCACATGGGAATCAACGACAAGAACAAAATCTACGAAGCGGAAGATCTCGCTCCCGGCAAGCAGCTCATTTTTGCCGCCACCGGCGTGACCGATGGCGCGCTGCTGAAAGGCGTTCGCTTTTTCGGCGAGGGAACGCGAACTTCATCGGTGATCATGACCCTGGGCACCGGCAAAGTTCGCTTCATCGACAGCATTCACCTGGAAAAGAGCCCGAATGTGAAAGTACGTTTCTCGTAAACGGGCACTCGTTCAGGTGAAGGGCACTCGCAACTCTTAAATGTGAAGCACCAAGGGCAAGGACGCATGGCTGGCGACTCACGCAACAGCGTTTTAAATGCTATCCCCGAGCTTCCGTCAGCGGCAACCGTAACTCCGTCCGCGCCTGCTCCCGGAGCGGGTAACAGCGACCCGTCTAGCTATGTGGGCACGCCGGCGGTAGGTACTTCCAAAGCAGCAGCCCGCGCCGGTGTCGCCTCCATCGGCCCGGAAAACAATCGGATCAATCAACAACGCAGGCGACTGGTCTGGAGCACTGTTGCCGGTTTCCTGGGTGTGTGGTTTGTGGCGTTCTTCCGTTTCTTTCTGCCACGTACTTTATTCGAACCTGCGACCATCTTCAAGATCGGCTATCCCGAAGAATACGGTCTGGGAGTGGACACCAAGTGGCAGCAGAAATATCGCGTCTGGGTCGACCGTACACCCGATCGCTTGTTCGTCATTTACGCGCGCTGTACGCATCTCGGCTGCACGCCCGACTGGAAACCCCCTGACAACAAGTTTAAGTGCCCGTGCCACGGCAGTGGTTACGACAGCGAAGGGATCAACTTTGAGGGGCCGGCGCCTCGTCCCATGGACCGGGCCCACGTCGAAAGATCTCCGGACGGGCAGGTGCTGGTAGATGTGGCGCGACTTTATCAGTGGCCGAAGGGGCAGGCGAGCCAGTTCAATGATGATGGAGCGTACTTGCCTGTGTAATTCTGAGCACCGCGGGAGCGCTGGCCGGGGGAAAAAGACCGGCCGATCGCAAGACTGAGCAGAGGAAACGATGCCGGAAGAGAATGGGAACGAAAAAAACGGCAAAGAAGTTGGCTTGCTCGAACGAGTGAAGTCCGGTGTGCAAGAGGATATTCAATCGTTCAGGACCGATCTGCCTGCCAAAGCAAAGGAACAGATCGAGGCGCTCAAATCTCCCACCAAGACCGAGCTCTATACTTCGATCTTCCGCCACAAGCACGATGACACGCCGCGGCAGCGAGCTCTGGGCGTGCTTTCCAATGTCTTCCTGCATCTTCATCCGGCGAAGATCAATCGCGATGCCGTGCGCTACAGCTACACCTGGGGCATGGGCGGAATCACGTTTTATCTGTTCATTGTCCTCACCCTAACCGGCGTGCTCCTCATGTTTTATTACCATCCCACGAAACTTCAGGCGTTTCGCGACGTGCTTTATCTGGAGCACGACGTGCCCTTCGGCAAGATCCTGCGCAATATGCATCGCTGGGCGGCCCACCTCATGGTGATTGCGGTGTGGTTACACATGTTTCGCGTGTTCATGACTGGCTCCTACAAACAGCCGCGGCAGTTCAACTGGAACATTGGCGTGCTGCTGCTGGTGTTCACGTTACTGCTTTCGTTCACGGGCTATCTTCTCCCGGACGATCAGCTTGGGTTCTGGGCAGTCACAGTGGGCACAAACATGGCTCGCGCCACGCCGCTGTTAGGACACGAGGGCCCTTTCGGCAAAATGCTGGGAATGACGCCGTTTAACGACGTACGCTTCGGCCTGCTTGGCGGTTCCATCGTGGATGCGAATGCTTTGTTGCGTTCCTACATCTGGCACTGCATTGGAATTCCTATCGTGGCGTCCGTACTGATGATCGTTCACTTCTGGCGAGTGCGGAAGGATGGCGGTATCTCGGGCCCGGAGAAAGTGGTGCTCAGTGCAGAAGGTAAACCGCGCCGTGGTGCAAGGCACGCCTGACTGCGTGGCTTGACGCGACGCGCAACGCTTTCTTTGCAACGTGCGTCGATTCTGGAGTGCTTATGGATTGGCGACAACTTTGGGAAATCTGTTCTGCGCCTGACAACATCCCCATCGTGGGAATGATTCCGCTTCTCACTTTTTATTGCTATCTGGCATGGAAGCAGGCGAAGGCCAACGACGACCTGATTGCGGAACTGGAAGCCAATCCCGCGCTGGCGAAGACTCACCATCGCAAGGCCTGGCCTCTCGAGCCGGGGTGGCAGAACGAAGTACACGTGTGGCCGTTCCTCCTCCGCATTGAATTCTTGGCTGCCATCATCGTCACGATCGTCTTGATGATCTGGTCCATCAGTTTGAATGCACCACTCGAGGAGCCGGCGAATCCGAACCTCACCATGAACCCGGCGAAGGCACCTTGGTACTTCCTCGGTTTGCAGGAAATGCTCGTTTACTTCGACCCGTGGATTGCCGGCGTAGTGATGCCGACACTCATTATTATTGGCCTCATGGTGATTCCCTATATCGATACCAATCCGCTAGGCAACGGCTACTACACCTGGAAGCAGCGCAAGTTCGCCATAAGTACATTTCTCTTTGGCTTCATCGTTCTTTGGGTCGCGATGATTATTATCGGCACATTTATACGCGGACCGGGATGGCAGTGGTTCTGGCCGGGACAAACCTGGGACCACAATCGGTTGATTTACGAGGTGAACCGCGACTTACCAGATCTTTTCGGTATCACTTCGAACCTGGCCAAAGCCATTTTCGGAGCGATTATCGTCGGAGGTTATTACCTGCTCGGCGCATTCATGGTTCATGCGCTATTCCGGCGTTACAACCCGAAGGATTATCTTCGCATGAGCCTGCTGCAGTACTCGCTCATGATGTTCTTCCTGCTCACGATGGTGGCACTGCCAGCGAAGATGATGTTACGGCTCGGATTCAACATTAAGTACGTGTGGATCACACCCTGGTTCAACGTTTGAATGTTTCAACGTGTAAGCGGTCGTCCGCCCAGAGGTGTTGGGTGCATCGGCTGGGGCTAACGAACGACGTGGGCAACGGCTAAGGAAGGAGGTTGTGATGCCCGAACAACCAATCCGCAAGCCTGATCCGATCGTAAGCAGGTCCTGGGCGATACATTACCTCGTGGCCATGCTCATCCTCATGGTCACTCTCTTCTGGGCTCTGTGGGACGAAGATTATGGGCAACGTCCCTGGAAAGCTTTTCAGCACGAGTGGAAGCAGCGCTACAGCACCTTCCTGAGGATAGCCGAATCAAAATCCGCTCAATCCGAAAAGGACGTCGAGCAGAGCTCCGAGTATCAGCAACTTGACCAGGTTTACCAGCAGGCTTATCAAGCGGCCAAGCCTCGCCGAGATGAGATCCAGAAACGGATCACTGATCTCAACGCGAGAATTCTGGCGGTTCAGAACGTCTTCATTGATAAGCGGGCTTATGTAAATGCTCTCACCTACCAGATCGAGACCGAAACAAGCGTCTCAGGCAAGAAAAGCAAGGCGAAGGAACTCGAAGAGTACAAGAACGAAACCTGGCCAGTCGAATATCCCGACGGGCACAAGGAGAAATACAACTTCCCTCAACTGGGCGAAAAATACGCCGAGCTGAAGGATGAGCGCACCAAGCTCAGCGCGGAATTGGGCCAGGTGCTCAAGCCGGTGACGGAAGCGAGCACCAAGGAGTCGGCCTACATTAACCGGCACATGGTTGATCTGACACCGGCCCAAATCGAAGGTCTGAAGAGGAAAACCGAGGAGTGGGATCCGAAGATCGTGCAGATTAACGTGGCGGACGCCAACATCGTGGACCGCTGCGAATCCTGTCACATGGGAATCCGCGAGCCGCTTGCGCTGACCGCGGCTTCCATGACACTTCAGGGCAAGAAACCAGACGAGTATGCGCACGCTTTTACCAGCCATACCGACCCCGTTTTACTGAAGACCCATGATCCGGACAAGTTCGGCTGCTCTCCCTGCCACCAAGGCAACGGCCGAGCCACTACCAGCGTTGAGAAGGCGCACGGAACTTACGAGCATTGGCTGTGGCCGCTTTTCCCGACAGGAAACACGGAAGCTGGCTGTCAGACCTGCCATGCCGCCGACATGCTCTTGGTGAGCGATGACGTGGGTTGGACGATCAGCGAAGGCAAGAATCTTTTTCGCCAACGGGGTTGCATCGGCTGCCATCGCTACGAAGGGTACGACAAAGAGCCGGAGGATCTGAACTCCGTCAGCCAGGAAGTCAAGCAACTGGAGCAGGAGAAGGTCCAGAACGTCAAGCAGGCAGCGTTCTTGATGAAGCAAGCCGATGCCGCGGAGACGAACGAAGAAGCCAATCGGCTGAATGACAGAGCCATTGCGCTTAAGGTTAACAACAGCAAGATTGATGGCCGCATCGCGCAATTGGACCGGCAGACCAAAAGCCTCTTGCAGGACATAAAGAAGGTGGGCCCTAATCTAAAGGACATCCGGCTCAAGCTCAACAAGAACTGGATTCCTGTGTGGCTGAAGAAGCCAACCGACTTCCGGCCCACTACCAGGATGCCGAACTTCCGCCTCAATGACGACCAGATCAAGGTCATCTCGGCCTATTTGTGGCAGTCCGCGTTGACAGATCCGCAGCCCAAACACAAACGGGGCGACGCCGTGCACGGCAAGGAACTTTTTGAAACACGGGGCTGTCTAGCTTGCCACTCGATCGGAGAAGGCGATGAGATGGTGGGTGGAACGTTCGCGGCCAATCTTACTCGCGTCGGGGAAAAAGCAAACTATGACTATCTAGTGCGGTGGGTGCATAACGCGCGCGAGCGCACTCGTCCTTATTGTCCGTACGAAAAGAAAGATATTGGCCCCGAAGATTACGCCAAGAAGGGACTGCCCTATGTCTTCGACCTGCAGCATAGCCGATGCCCCAACGATGGTCACGAACTGCAAGTGCAAAACATGACAGTGATGCCCAGCCTGCGCCTTAGCATCGACGACGCAGAAGACATCGCGACATATTTGCTCACCCAGAAGAAGCAGGACCCCGGCTCTTACGCCGACGCTTCTTTCATGGATGACCCCAAGCTGAAGGATCAAGGCAAGAAGTGGATACGTCACTTCGGCTGCTCGGGCTGTCATGAGATCGCTGGCTTAGAAGAAGAAGGACGCATCGGAACCGAGTTGACTTACGAGGGCAGCAAGCCGATTGAGCGTCTTGACTTCGCCCTCTTCACAGAGACCGCGCAGCGCGGGGGCAAGAATGCGGAACCGATTACCAACCCGGAAGACCTGGCGCGTTTGCCTGACGGCCCGGCGCAAGGTTCCTGGTACGACCACAAGGGATTCTTCGAGCACAAATTATCTGAGCCCAACGTCTACGATCACGGCAAGATCAAAAGCGAAGAAGAAAAGCTGCGGATGCCCAACCTGCATTTGACCAAGGACCAGGTGCGAGCCATCACAACGTTCCTGATGGGTAGTCAGGAAAGCGCGCTACCTGCTAATTATCAGTACCGGCCGCTCGATTACCGCCGTGACATTCAGGAAGGGTGGTGGGTCGTCAGGAAGTACAACTGCATGGGTTGCCATCAGTTCATTCCCGGCCAGCAGACCGCGCTAATGGGAATGAAGCGCTACCAGGATGCTCAGGAACAATTGCCTCCCAAGCTTCTGACCGAAGGGGCCAGGGTTGATCCCGAGTGGCTCCTGCACTTTCTCACGAACCCGGCACTGACCGACCAGGACACGAATCGAAACGGAATACGCAGCTACCTGCAAGTGCGCATGCCTACGTTTTCGTTCTCTGAGAATGAACTGGGTAAGCTAGTGCGCTTCTTCCAGGCGCTCTCGCGCCAGCCATTTCCTTATATACCGGAGCAGGTTCCGATGCTCACGGCGAAAGAAACTGACATGGCCCGCAGTCTGTTCAGCAGCACGGCAGCTCCGTGCCTGAAGTGTCATGCCATCGGAGATCCTCAGCACGACAAGACCGCGGTCGCTCCCAATCTCCTTTTGGCAAAAGGACGCCTCAAGCCTGACTGGGTAGAACGCTGGATCATCGATCCGCAAGCTATAAGTCCGGGCACCTCTATGCCTTCGGACTTGTTCCGACGCGACAATGGTCGTTGGGTTTTCTCCGGCCCTACTCCGCCTTCGTTCCAAAGCTACGATAAGGATCACACTAAGCTGATGGTCGATTACATTTTCCAGCTCACGCCCGAGGAACAGAGGCTGGTGGTCAAGGCTATGGGTCGGACGCAGGCCTCGACTCAGCCCTCGGGCGGCGTCAGGCAAGGTGTTAGTTCATCGGCTCCGGTTCAAGCAGCTAGCGCCAGTGGTTCGCGGTAACGGGGGCAGGACTTGCGAGCGCCACACGAGCACGGGAGGGTTTTTCAGGCACAGTACAAGGGAGGAATTATTTATGCCGCCATCTGATCCTAAAGTTCTGCGGTTCGGAACGTTCCGCGAGCCCGAATTGATTGAGCTGGCACCGTCAATTTTATCGGCTGACTTCGCGCATCTGGCGCACCAGGTTCGCAGCGCTGCAGATGGCGGCGGCTCGGTCATCCATGTGGATGTAATGGACGGGCATTTCGTTCCTAACATCACCATCGGGCCGCCGGTCGTCAAGTCGCTGCGAAAAGTAACTGACCTGCCCCTGGATTGCCACCTGATGATTGAGAATCCTGACCATTACATTGCGGACTTTGCGCAGGCTGGAGCGGATTGGATCTCGGTGCATCAGGAGACCTGCCGCCATCTGAACCGGACGTTGCACTTGATCCGCAGCCACAACGCGCTGGCGGGGGTGGTAATTAATCCCGCCACTCCGGTGGAGAGTCTCAGTGAAGTTCTAGACATTGTGGACTACGTGTTGGTGATGTCGGTGAACCCAGGATTCGGCGGTCAGAAGTTCATCACAGGGGCGCTTCAAAAAATTCGGCGATTGGTCGAAATCCGCGCGCAGCGCAAACTCAAGTACCGTATTGAAATCGATGGCGGAGTTACGCTCGACACCGTCGCAGAAATCGTTCGAGCCGGGGCTGAAATTTTAGTCGCGGGCAATGCCGTCTTCGGGCACGGTGATCCCAAGACTAATGCGGAGAAGCTGCTGAGATCTGCAGGGGAAGCCGTCCTGCAGAAGGCATAGCGATCGAGACGATAAGTTGTAACTGCGCTTATGCACTTGCCATGTGCTTTGAAATGGGCCTCAATGAGAAATCGGAACAGACTATGGCACCGTTTGCAGTGAGACATATGAAGTATCAATGTGTGACCCTAATGTCCCAATCTTCTGGCCTCTTCTTAAGTCTTCCGTGCGAGAGCGGAACGCAGCCAACTCCGGCTATTTCGCGCTCTCCTATGGGACGCTAGTGTCCCAACTCGCGACAAGTAATAAACCTGCTGCCCGCTGACTAGTCCTCTGCTATGGAGCCAATCCATACAGTCCACTGATGCTTACCGAAAACGGTTTTAAGTTTCGGTTCTGGGCACTCTTGGCAGGCGAATTGCCTTGAGCAATTCACAAGTCCGTCGGGCCAACCAGCCCGCCGTAGGTTTGGCCAGAAATGCTCAGGTGGAATTAAACAGCACGCTCTCGCGTGCAGAAAAGGTTGGTGTGGTATGAAACGGAACTATCTCCTTGGAACAATAGCTTTGGCCGTAGCAGTAGCAACGCTGGGCGCGGGTTCCCCCACGCCGGCGACAAGCGGAAGCGGCGTGGCAA
>JBAVZU010000038.1:0-8983 GCA_049588915.1 Candidatus Sulfotelmatobacter sp. | reverse complement strand
GATCGAGCTCGGCGGAAGAGAAGCCAATATACACCGCCGCGAACTGCGTATCCGCGGTTTCGAGATCGATCACGGGGATTTGAGCGTCCGGGGGAAGATCGTTGCGAACCTGCGCCACTTTCGCCTGGATCTGAGTGAGCGCTGCAGTCGTGTCATAGTTGATTTTCAGGTGCACCAGGATCGTGCTCAGTCCCTGAGCGCTCGTCGACTCCATGTAGTCGATGCCGTCCGCGCTGGCAATGACACGCTCAATCGGCGTGGTCACAAAGCCGCGAACCAGGTCGGCGCTCGCGCCGACGTAAACGGTCGTAACCTGCACGACCGCAATGTCGCTGCGCGGATACTGGCGAACACTCAGCGAGCGGATTGCCTGCAGACCCGCGATCAAAATCACAAGGTTTACAACAATCGCCAATACAGGACGCTTAACAAATAGATCTGTCAACTTCATGCATTTTCCTCAAAAGGCGCGCCGCGGTGATTAGCTTCCTGTCTAGCTATCCTCGGGCTTCGGACTTGCACTATTTTCTGGTTTGACCGTATTGTTCACTTGGACCGGGGCACCGTTGCGCAGCCGGAAGACACCGGAGCTGACAACTTCGTCGCCGGGGTTGATGCCGGAAGTGATGGCAACTTGATCGCCGCGAGAGCCCTCGACTTTAACAACCTGCTGGCGCACTCCGCGGTAGGCCTTCCCTTTCGCGTCCTTCATTTGGACGACGACAAATACCGAGTCGCCGTAAGGAGCATAGTTGATGGCAGACGCCGGCAATGGCATGACTTGGCGCGGCTGCCCTAGCGGAAGTTCGACTTGCACGAACATCCCCGGGCGCAATTTGTTCTCTTTGTTCGTAACAGTGGCTTGCACTTGAATGTTTCTCGTCTGCTCGCTGATCACCGAATCGAGCGCTGTAATCCGGCCTGGGAACGCCATTCCGGGCAGATCGCCGTTGGTAACGCGCAAAACATGACCAGGTATCACGTTGGGCGTCTGTTGCTGGGGGATTCCAAAATTCACATAAATAGGACTCAGACTTTGCAGAGAAACAATCGCCTGACCGGCAGCCAGATATTGCCCCAGGCTGACTTGACGAATTCCCAGTAACCCCGAGAACGGAGCGTGAATCGTCTTGCGAGCGATGGCCGCCTGAATGTCGCCCACTTGAGCCTCAGTCGCCTTCTGTTGGGCGCTGGCATTGTCGTAATCTGAATGGGAAATGACTCCGGCCTTTACCAGCTCTTGTGCGCGATTGAAGTTGATACGCGCCAGATCGCGCTGAGCCTCCATGTTGGCGAGCTGCGCTCGTTCCTGGCGAGTATCGAGTTCGACCAGAATATCTCCCTCGTGCACCCACTGTCCTGATTCAAAGTGAATCTTGTCGATCGTGCCGGGCAGATCGGCACTCACCGTTACGCCTTGAATGGCTGCCGCCGTACCAATCACGGTTAGCGTCGAAGGCCAAGTCTCCCGCTGAGCGACTACAGTGGTAACCGCGGTCGGCGGCATTTGGAACGTTGCGCCCTGCGCGATCGCTGCCTCAACCTGCCGGAATTTCACGAACCCAAGACCGCCTAAGATAGCGGCCATCACCACCAACATAAGGATGAGCCGTTTCGCCATAGATTCTCCAAGATCGCACCCAGAAAAGGGCGTGTCCTCAGTAGATTTCAGTAGTTGGGGAAAAGATTCACAGTCTGATCGCTGTTACGGTAGGTTCATATCCCCAGCAGTTCGGGCGGTTTTATGCGAGCCCCCACGTTTGGGTTGCACGAGCGCTCGTGAGAATCAACGAGCTAATGCAGATCGGCTCCAAGGCCGAAAAGCGCTTCCACGAACGCAAAGTCCGGTAGCGGTTGAGATTCACATCGGAATACTGCTTAGAAAGCCCGACAAAATCTTGACAGTCGTTTAACGCCCCGCTGACATATCGGCTTTTGATCCATCCTAAAGTGCTCCCATGGGCTACTGCTCATGGAGAATCACAATGCAGATCACAACAAGAACACTGGCCACGCAACTGCTCACAGCACTGATCGCTTTCACGCTGGCATGCGGATACAGCTCAAAAGCCACCACCCCCGCCCAGCCGGGGACGATGCCCACAATCGCCGAACTCGTTCCAGCCGGAATCAATTCCGGAGGTCCCGCTTTCGTCATGACCGTCAATGGAAGTAATTTCTCAAGCACATCGACGATTAACTGGAATGGCGTCGCCCAACCCAGCATGCACGTGAGTGCGAATCAACTCACCGCAACCATTCCCGGCTCCGATATCGCGACCCCCACCACGGTATCGATTACCGTAACCAATCCAGGCACGGCTGGGACTGGCGCATACGGCAGCGGTGGGACGACGGCTGAGACTTCGTCTCCGATGACCTTTACAGTTCAGTAGAGATGATCGTTTGACGCTCGGCTTTCAACTCTTGAAATCGGCTTTACCGGGGTTGAGAGCCCGTAATAGGCTAGGGTCGCGCATACGCGGGGCTGTCGGGATCCGGACGATCATAATCGCGACCGTACTTATTTTTGTGTGCGACCTCGAGACTGGATTCGGACAGGCTGAAGGTTCCCAGGAAAGTATCGCCCGAAGTTACGGTGATCTCCCGTTCCACCGCGTGTAGCGCATCTGGCGAAACCGAGGGGTGAAAAACGTTTATCTGGTAACGGCCCGGCGCAACATCGCCCAAGCTGATCTCGCCACGCCCGTTTGAGATCGCATAGTAAGGAGTGCTTAAAGCGATCACGACCGCACTCATCTGGGGATGAATGTTGCAGAAGATGAATGAAATTCCCGGCTTGTCGAATCTGACAAACTGGGTCGAGCCTCCTTCGTAGAGGCCCAGGTCAAAGCGCTTCCCGTCGAACAATGAAAAGACGTTGTGAAAAAACGGATCGTGATTCGGGAACTCGACTTGACCGCCCGCCGGGATTACCAGCAACGACGGATGGAAACTCTTATCCTTTTGCACAAGTTGAGGGATTTGCGATGGCTTCTGCGTGGGCGGCGGCAAGGCGGGGGATGTTCCCAAAGGCGTGAGCCAAACGACTACTTTCGAATCGTCACTGATGTGGCGTCCGTTTCGAGTGATTTGCACCTTGCCTTTAAGTTCCGCGTTCTGCGCAGCCGCAAGCATGCAGGGCAGCAAAATCAGGCCACACAACCTCCGGCAATCGGCGAACCGATGCGTGCTCAAAATAATATCCCCATCGCAAAATTGATTTGATTGGTGGTGCTGTCGCTGCTATAGACGGGGAAAGTGTGCAAACGTCTGAATTCCGCCGAAAGCACCAAGTCTGACCTCGGCCGGTAGACCAGGTTCTCCAGCGTTCCGCGGTTGCGGCCCAGAATCGAGCTGAAGTTGTTGGCGTCAACGGCAAAGCCCCGAACGTCATTGGCAAACGCGTTGTCTTCCGCGAAGACTCCGTTCAATTCCAGTTTCGAAGTGAGCTGATACTTAAGTTGGCTCCATCCACCAGCGGAATCAAGACCACGAATACTTGTTGACGAATAATAGGGATTGCCGCCGAACAAAACCGCGCGGCCGATGCCTGCTCCCAAACCTCCCACTCCACGGCCCCGATAGAATTCTCCCGAGAGAGACAAGCGACGAAGGATGGGAATTTGCCAATCAGTCATGCCGGCCCATGCGTCGACGTAGCGGTCAAAAGACCAGTTCTGGCGGCCGTAATAGCCCGCCACGGCCAAGCTCAACTGGTGATCAAACAGCGGCCGGGCCCAGGCGGTGCGCATCGCATAGGCGGGCTGGCCCGATTGCTCGCCGGCTTGTGCCGAGCGGTAGTAGGGGTCGTAAGGAGGTTCCCAATCCAGATTGTCGAGAATTCCACCCTGCACCGTTACGGTCTGTTGATCGGCCACATCGAAGCGGTGTTCGATGCGAAGCTGGGGCGTCCAGCCCCACAGATTCCCGGCATAAGCGAAAGCCGGTATCGCCAGCGATGCGAACGAGGTGGGAGAGAGCGGCGAGATAAATAGTGAATCCTGCCCGGCGACCACGGAAGTATCTTTCCAATCGAGCCGCAAGCTCGCAGTCTGCATGCGCGCGATACCAAAGTTAACGCCATTGTTGGTCGAAGGAAATCCTCCCGCAAAATCAAATTGCACACTGGCTGAAGTTTTCGCGCCCGCCAAGGTGGGCCCGAACAGTTCCAGACCGATTTCGCTTTGACGCAGCGTAGCGCCGAAAGTTGCCTGCGTGTAACCTGGCGCGACCGGTTGCGCGTAGTCCGGAAGATCGAGGTTGTCGGAGGCGCCCACGTTGTGAAAGGCATTCATCAACACGATTCCAGAGAGCCGTGCGCGATACTTGGCAGCGGTTTCCACTTTGGTTTGGTATTGCTCGTCAATCTTCGAGCCGAGCAGCTGAGTGGATTCTTCCAGCTTCTGAACCCGGCCGCTCAGATCTGCGGACGCTTCACCCGCATTTGCAGACGTTGACTCAGAGCTCGCGCCGGACTTTGCGCCGTATGGTATGGATTCGGTTTGAGCGGTGGAAGAAGGATTCCCACTGGCCGTAGAAGAAGCCGCAAGCGGAGCCAGAAGCTTGCGTGTCTCCCGCAATTCCTGACGTAATTCCTGCATCTCGGCGCGCGACTGCGCATTTTCGGTGCGCATCTGCTCGATGACAGCGCTTAATTCGCGCACTTGCGAATATAGCTGCTGCAACGAGGCATCCCTGGGATGGGATGCCGTGGAGGGCGCAACTTCTTGCGCCATGCTGGCGGAGATCGACAAACTAAAGATCGACAAACTAAAAGCAGCCGCCGTCATAACACTCAAGCGAAATGTAAGTCGTCCAACATTCTTCACAAGTCCTCCTGCACGACACGCGGACCGCTCAGAAATCACAAACCGAAGTCTACTAACGATCTGAATGTCGAGTGAGTTTTCAGTCGCTCGATCTGTTCACAGGCAAAAGAGGATGGGCCGCCGGTTCTCTATCGCTGTCTTTTTCAAGATTCTGTGGAGCGCGTCCCGGGATCGTGATCCGAAAAACTGTCCTCTCGTCTCGGGTTCGCTCCATCCAGACCTGGCCACCGTGATCCTGCACAATCTTCTGCACGATGGTAAGCCCAAGCCCAGTTCCATTTTCTTTGCCAAAGCTCACAAAGGGATGAAACAACCTGTTGCGAATCGGTTCCGCGACGCCCGGACCGTTATCCGAAACCGAAATCGTCACGGAGGAACCGTCCCTGTCAATCGTGACCTGAACTTTGCCCTCACCGCCGGGCGCAGCCTCGCAAGCATTGAGTAGAAGATTGTATAGAGCGCGCTCTAATTTGCGCGGATCGAACCACGCTGAACTTTGACCATCGCTGCTAACCTCGATCATGGTCCCCTGATGGCGCGGGTGCAGGCGCACGGCTTGCATGGCTCGCTGCACAGTTTCAACAATGCTGGCGTCGATTGGACTTAAGGATTCTCTCGTTCGAGCAAACTCGAGCAGCGAGTCGATGAGGTCGGTCATCTGATTTACGCCGCTGCGAACCTCCTGATACAGTTCTTCGCGCTGCATGGAAGTTAATCGCCCGTCACAAAGAAACTCGGAGTTCGCCACGACCGCTGCCAGAGCGTGGCGCAGGTCATGAGAAATCGAGCTTGCCATGCGGCCGATCGTCGCAAGCTGCTCAGACTCCAAAAGAGCCTGCTGAGTTCTGAGCAGACTCGCTCGCATACGGTCGAACGCCGCAGTCAACTCGGCGACCTCGTCACCCCCCCGGGGATCAAGGGGACGGTGAAAATCCCCGTGCTCCAAAGCGCGTACGCCTTCTACAAGGCTGGCTAGAGGACGAGTGAATGTATGAGAGATGAGGAAGACCAGCCCGCTCCCCACGAGCACTGCCCCAAGCCCCAGCAGTAACAGCAGTCTATTCAGTTTCTCGAGAAACTTTGCGGCTTGATCGTAGGAGTCCAGCACCGTTAAGCCCACAGGAGTTCCTTGCTGGCCCGACAAGTCGATCGATGTAGCTAAGAAATTCTCTTTTCCAACCTCAACATCCTGAGGCCCGCTTTGCTCCGATCGGGTTGCCAACGCGCGGAGACCCGGGCTTGCGACTTGGAGGGGCGTCAGAGTGGTTGCTACGATTTCATCCCCATAGAAAAAAGCGACTTGACTGGCCGATACCTTACTAACCTCGCGAGCCAGCCGGTCATCGATTTCGTAGCCGATAATCAGGAAGCCCAGCAGCGGCCCTTCCGTCTTCGTACCAAAATAAACCGGCTGGACAAAAGTCTGGTAGAGATGATGGGCGCCAAACCACCAGTGGCTGGAACTCTCTTCGGTCAAAGATCGCTCGAAATATTTTTGTGCCGCCTCGCGGGTAAAGCCTGGCGATTTTGTGTGCAGCGCGACCACCGTGCCATTTCGGTTCGCCAGCACCAGAAGATCGCTTCCGGTCAACGGCCACAAATCTTTGGAAGCGTCCTGGATCGTTGCAGGATCGGGAGCCGTCATGATGGATCGCATGATCGGCAGGTAGGCTACCAGTTCAGCGGAGTCTGACAGCATGACTTCACGGTCATGCTGAAAATTCTGAAACGTGATTACGGAGTTTCGCAGATCCTGCTCGATTCCCTCCCGCACATGGATTCGCACGCTATGCCGCACCACCAGGAACGCCATCGCCGTGAGACCGGCGGTGATCAACACCATGGAAAGGAGAAAACGGGTCCGCAGCCGCGTTCTGGACACGAGTGCGCTTCCGGATTGCCCTGGGAAAGTTTGCGGAACGGATTCTGATGAGGAAGCCAAATGATCTCAGCGAACGAACTTGTAACCCACTCCGTGTACGGTGCGGAAATGTACTGGACTGGCTGGGTCGCGTTCCAATTTTTGCCGGAGCTTCAGAATGTGATTATCCACTGTGCGCGTTGAGGGATAATTCTGGTATCCCCAGACGTCGTTCAGCAATTCGTCGCGGCTAATCACTCGATCCGCATTTTCCACGAAAAACTTCAAAGCCTTGAATTCCTGCGCGGTCATGATCACAATTTTGCCGTCGCGCTGAACTTCCATCTTTCTGAAATTAATTGAGACATCGTCGAAACTCACCAGATTCAGAATCACATTCGCTCTTCTTGAAGTGTGGCGCAGAGCCGCGCGCACGCGCGCCAACAACTCGCGGGGGCTGAAAGGTTTGGTCACATAGTCATCTGCACCCAACTCGAGCAGCAAGACCTTGTCCGAGACGTCGCTGGTTGCACTGAGAACAACAATCGGCAAGGCAGGCGCTTCGGCCTTGACCACCTTGCACAGATCGCTGCCGGAAAGCGTGGGTAAGCGAAGATCGAGAATGATAACCGCCGGCGGAGCGGCCTGGTAGCTTTCCAGCGCCGACTGCCCATTTGCTTGAACCTCCACCGTATAACCCTCGGTTTCGAACAATCGCCTCAAGGCTTTCTGAACGGCGGGATCATCCTCCACCACGAGGATTCTTCCCATTGGAGCAGCGGAGTTCATTGAATCTGCGGTTTTGGCCGTGCTCAAGGGTGTGGCCATCTGATTCATAAGAGAAGCCTCGCTTCATGCAACACGGGCGAGAATGCAATCGTGGATCAACCCGCCCGTCACCACACTGAAGAGTACAACTTTCCTGCCCATTTTGAGTACACCTGCACAAGTTTGACAAATTCTTTACATTTGCGGCCTGCCGCAAAAGAGAGTCCGGCTAAAGGCGTGCCGTGAACTGCGGACAGAAATTGTACATATCGATGACATGATCATGACACAGGGAAAAGACAACCGTCCTAGCATCCCGAGAAGATGGAAAAGTCGTTCGCGTCTTCGACCGACTATCTCAGCTTCTCCCGGAGGATATCGATATGTCTCGTTCGCTTAGTCCCATTCTTGGGTACGCATCTTCTGCAGCTCTCATGCTGGTGCTTCTTTCCAGCATGGCCGCTGCACAATACAAACTCACCAATCTGGTTTCGAACCAAGCAGGAATAGCTGCGCACACGGATCCGCTGCTGGTAAATGCCTGGGGGCTCGTCTACGGGCCGGGCGGACCTTTCTGGCTCAGCGACAATGGTTCGGGGTGGTCAACCCTTTACACCGCTTCTGGCGCTAAGGAAGGCTTGCAGGTACAGATTCCGACCGCGGGCAGCGACGGTCCCGGATCGCCTACGGGCATTGTGTTCAACGGATCAAATGATTTCCAGGTCAAGGGATGGCCTTCGATCTTCTTGTTCGCGACTCTCGACGGCACGATCAGCGGCTGGGCGCCACAGTCGAATCCCAATGCTGCGATCGTTGCCGTTACTACGCCGGGCGCGGTGTATACCGGCTTGGCGAATACCAGCAAGACTTCTGGAAATTTCTTATTCGCGGCCGACAATGCCAATAATAAAGTGGACGTGTTCGACGGCTCCTTCAAGCTGGTCAATTCGTTTACTGACACTACACTTCCCGTCGGCTTCGCCCCATTTGGCATCCAGGATTTCGGCGGCTTGCTCTATGTTTCCTTTGCCAGTTCCTCGGGCGGCCCGGGCGGCTATATCGATATCTACAGTGAAAGCGGAGTGTTCCTGAAGCGACTGGCTCAAGGCGGGGTGCTGAACCAGCCGTGGGGCTTTGCAATTGCGCCCAAGAATTTTCCGCCCTTCAGCAACACTCTGCTGGTCTCAAACAACACCAACTCAGGCACCATCAATGCTTTCAATAGCGTAACCGGACAGTTCGTGGGGACGATCAGGGATACGGAGGGCAAGGACATTGTAATCAATCAGCTTTGGGCAATCGAGTTCGGTGGCGGATCGGCAAAAAATGGGGCCGCAAACGAACTCTTCTTCACCGCCGGCCCCGATAATAATTTGGCGGGAACGTTCGGCAAAATCGCGGCGGCTCAACCGTGAAAAAGCGTCTCGCAATGCCGCCAACCAGCAAAGAGTAACCTCGCTATTTACGAGTGGCCTGAAGAATTTCAGGCCACTCACGTAAGTTACGGCCGATAGCAGCAACT
>JBAVZU010000037.1:0-11732 GCA_049588915.1 Candidatus Sulfotelmatobacter sp. | reverse complement strand
AAAGGAGAAGCAGTTGGAGCCACAGTATCCCGTGAGTATCTTGTCCTTGGGTGGAAAACCTCCAAGTCTTATAGAGAAAAAAGTGCGTCGTGAAAAGAACGGACTGAAGAACTGCAATGAAGACGATCAAACGTTTTCGAACTCGCATGCCCCATTAGATTCACGAACTCGGACTTCGGATTGCGGATGTGGTTTCGGGAACCCGGCCTTTCGCTTTATGTTCGTCACTGACATTATTTGGCAGGCCGGCAATTCGAAAGACTTTACTCACTTGTCGTCGGGTTGCATTTTTCACTAGACGTTTCACACTCTAAGGTGCATCGCAATTCCGGGTTGTTATTCGCAGATCTGGTGGCACCCCTGTCACCTGTGCCGCCTGAGGGGGGCGCGTTATAAAACGGACGATGCGATTCCGTGCCAAGGGCGCCCTGTGTTTCCTTTTTCTCTGCTTCGCGGCGATCTGTCCGGGGCTGGGCCAAAGTCGGGATCAGGGAGCAGCAACGGGCCCTCCGGAGCGGGTCAGCTCAAAGGCCCTGCTGCGGCAGAATACAGCTTTGCCCCGCCTGTTAAGTCCGAACGAAGGTTTGGCGATTCTGAGTGCGGCGTTGGATTCTCATTTTCGTGGCGCGGACTATTCTGCCGATTGTTCTCACTTTGTTCACAGCATTTACGAGCGCGCCGGTCTTCGCTATCGCTACGCGAGTTCCAAGGATCTTTATGAGGGGACCAGCGAATTCCGGAGGGTTACAACTCCGCAAGTGGGGGACTTGGCTGTGTGGCGTGGACATGCCGGTATTGTGGTCAGTCCCGCTGAACATTCATTCTTCAGTGTGCTGCGCTCGGGACCAGGCATGGATTCCTATGATTCCCCGTACTGGAGACGCCGCGGGCAGCCGCGTTTCTTCCGCTATGTCGAGTCAGTTCCGAGCGGCTCCGGGAGTGTTTTGATCCACACGGCGAGCTGGCAACCTGACAGCGCTGAAGCGCCGGACCCGACTGTTGAAGACTCCGGCCCCGACGAATCGGAGGCTTCGGCGGAAGTTGCGCGAGACAGCGGCTACTCTGCGCAGCCTGAACAAAATCGATCTGCGAATCCCGCGACGGCTCGTTCTCTGGTTGTGAATTCTGCTCATCCAAAGCCCGACCAGATAAAATCAGCTTTTCTGCAAACATTCCAGGACTCGCAGCTGAGCGGCCACGAAGCAGAGCTGTTTAACACCGCACAGTCTGTGATTGCGTTCGAGAATTTCCAAGTAAAGAAGGTTCACACTAGCGGGAGCAAGGGCTGGGTCGAAGTTGAGATCGACGAAGTGGCATCCATCGCAGGAAGTGATGCGGAAATGCGCAAACATTCAGAGCGACAACAATGGTTTTTGAGTCGCCGCAATTCCACAAGTTGGGAAGTCGCCCTCCCGCAGAACACGATTTATCTTCCTCAGCCCATCGCAGTGAAGGTACTGGCCCACGCCCTCGCCCAGCTTACCGAGGACAATTCCGCAACCGCGAGCACGCGCCAAGAGAAGGTTCAACTGGCGCGACTGCTGAACGGCCTTCTGGAAAACTAGCTTTTCCAGTTCCCTGCTCCACCCAGGGTGTAAATTGTTTCCTTCTCGTAATCTCCAGGCTTCCATGCTGAAGGTGTCCCCATGATGATTTCTGTGTTTGTCGGTACGAGCCTTGACGGCTTTATTGCACGAGCGAACGGCGACCTCGACTTCCTGCCGCCCGGCGGAGGCGAACCTCACGGTTATGACGAGTTCATCGCAACTGTTGACACTCTGGTGATCGGCCGTAAGACTTTTGAAACTGTGCTGGCCTATCCGACCTGGCCCTATGGGAACAGGCGAGTCGTGGTCCTAAGCGGCCGTCCCCTCGACTTCTCCGCGGTGCGCGGAGGCGTCGTGGAGCAAATGGCGGGTTCTCCGGCTGAGATCGTTGCCAGACTTGTCGCCAGTGGCGCCCAGCATGTCTACGTTGACGGAGGCGTCACGATTCAAGGATTTCTACGCGCTGGTCTTATTCAGCGACTCACAATCACTCGAGTACCAGTGCTGATCGGGGAAGGAATTCCTCTTTTTGGAGCCTTAGATCTTGGAGCCTTGCATCGAGACATTCGGCTGCGTCACATCGCAACACGGCAATATCCGAGCGGCCTGGTCAGCAGCGAGTACGAAATTATCGACTAAGCATCGCTCGGTGCGTATTGCTGCATATCGCGATGCAGCCATAATAATTGAAATTCTGGAACGAAAATGGCACTGAACGGTAGGTAAGAGGCTTCCCTCAATGTGAATATATCGTGAAACCTGCGTGTGATGTGCACTTCAGTTTTGGTTTGTTTAGGGATGAATTATGATGGTGAGTTCTGTAAGGGGCAAGAAGTAACGATGGTGACCCGAGAGGACACACCCGTACACGATCTGGGCTCGTTGCGCATCCACGATGGAGAGCGCAAGGGCGGCAGAGTGGGGAAAGGTCTCGCCATTTTTTTTGGGCTTTTGATTATCCTTGCCGGTGCAGGGAGCGGGATCTACGCTGTGCTGAATTCGAAACCGGTGGTGGAGGTCGCCGTGGCGAGGACCGCCGTGGGTCCCGCGAGTCGCGAGGCGTTACTGAACGCGACCGGTTACGTTACTCCTCGCCGTCGAGCCACTATTGCTGCCAAGATCACTGGCCGCGTAACCGGTGTTTTTTTCGATGAGGGCACGCACGTGCACAACGGTCAGCTGCTGGCCACCTTAGACGACGCCGACGCCAAGAGAGCCTTGGAGACCGCCAGATCGGATAGCGCCTCCGCCAAGGCCGCGATCACAGACTACGAAGTGCAGCTAAAGAACGCTCAGATTCTATTGCACCGCACCGAGGAACTGCAGAAAGCCGGCGTGCAACCTCAGGAGCAGTTAGACAACGCGCGCACTGCGGCGGACAGTCTTCAGGCCAAAATCAGTTTAGCCAAAGCGCAGGCGAATGCGGCGGAAGCCCGCATCAGCGAGGCGCAGCAGGCGGTCGACAACTGCACAATCCGTGCCCCTTTTGACGGCATCGTAGTTTCCAAAGACGCTCAAGTGGGAGAAATGGTCTCTCCCATCTCAGCCGGTGGAGGCTTCACGCGAACGGGCATTGCGACAATCGTCGACATGAACTCGAATGAAATTGAGGTCGATGTGAACGAGGCCTACATCACGCGTGTGAAGCCCGGGCAGCAAGTCACGGCAATTCTTGACGCCTATCCTGACTGGGAGATTCCCAGCCGCGTGCGCACCATCATCCCCAGCGCAGACCGGCAGAAAGCGACTGTGAAAGTTCGTATTTCCTTTATCAAACTTGACCCGCGCATCCTGCCCGACATGGGGATTAAAGTGACTTTCCTGGGAGATGCACCATCGACCAGGGATGCGACGCCCGCGCCCGCGATTATCATTCCTCAAAGTGCAGTGCGTGACGATCATGGTAAGAAAATCGTTTACCTCATTAGGTCTGATAAAACCGAGCGCCGCGCGGTCACCCTTGGTGGAACCCGTGGTAGCGACACGGAGGTGATGGCGGGTGTTGCCGTTGGTGATACCGTTGTCGTCACCGGTCCGGCAGACCTCCATGACGGCCAGAGCGTTCAGATCAAGAAATAAAAGGGGAGTGCGGATATGGTTCGAGCCGATGGCAATGGGAAAACGAACAGCCAGATTCAGGTACGCGGGCTGGATAAAACCTACCGCCGCGGGGGCGAGGAAATCCACGTACTGCAGGGATTGAACCTCGACGTCGACAAGGGCGATTTCGTGGCCTTCATGGGACCAAGCGGTTCCGGCAAGACCACCCTGCTGAACCTGCTTGGCGGGCTCGACATTCCCACGCGTGGAAGCATCACCGTGGCGGGCGACGAAATCACGCATATGTCCGCCAGCAAACTCACTCAGTGGCGAGCCCGGCACGTCGGTTTCATCTTCCAGATGTACAACCTCATTCCGGTGCTTACGGCATTCCAGAATGTGGAGTTGCCGTTGCTGCTGACCAGTCTTTCCAAGGCGGAGCGCCGCAAGCACGTGGAGACGGCGCTCGCTATCGTCGGGCTTGCGGAGCGAATGAATCATTACCCGCGCCAACTCTCTGGTGGACAGGAGCAGCGGGTGGCCATCGCGCGCGCCATCGTAGCCGACCCTTCCTTCCTGCTCTGCGACGAGCCCACCGGCGATCTCGATCGCAAGAGCGCCGATGAAATCATGGCTCTGATTCACCGCCTGGTGAAAGAGTTCAACAAAACCGTGCTCATGGTGACGCACGACCCCGTGGTCGCGAAGCAGGCCGATCTGACCCTGCATCTTGAGAAGGGTGTTCTGGTCGAGTCGCGGGAGTCTCAGGAAGTCTCCACGGGAGGGGCCGCATGAAATTTCGTGGGCTGATCTTCGCCAACCTCTTCCGCAAGAAGCTTCGTTTGATCTTGACTATTGGCTCATTCGCCGTAGCGCTATTTCTTTTTGCGTTCCTCGCAGTGGTGCGCGGGGCCTTCAACCGCGGCGCCGATATCGCAGGCGCGGATCGCCTGGTCACGATCAACCGAGTGTCGATCATCAATCCGCTACCGCTCGCCTACCGGGACAAAATCCTGCGCATTCCGGGAGTCAAATACGTCACCCACAACAACTGGTTCGGCGGGGTTTATCAGGAAGAAAAGAATTTCTTTCCTCAGTTCGTCATCGACGTGGAAAATCAACGCAAGGTGATGCACGAACTGATTGTTCCAGATGACCAATGGCAGAACTTCGTGAAAGACCGTCAAGGCGCCATTGCCGGCGCCAAAACCGCCGCGCGTTTCGGCTGGAAGGTTGGTGACCGTATCCCCATCAAGAATATTGGCTATGGCGCCGCGGGCACCTGGGAGTTCAACCTGGACGGTATTTATCATGCTGAACACGCCGGCGGCGATGAGAGCCAGTTCTGGTTCCAGTGGGATTATTTCGAGGAACGTGTACCGCAAACGTTTAAAGGCAACGTCGGCTGGTACGTTATAGAGCTCGATAGCCCGGATAATGCGGTGAGCGTTGCGAAGGCGATCGACGACATGGCGGCCAACTCTTCCTTCGAAACGAAAACGGAGACCGAATCCGAATTCGCCGCCAGCTGGGTCAAGCAATTTGGAAACATACAGTTCCTTATCTTGACAATTGGCAGCGTCGTGTTCTTCACCCTGCTACTGGTGACCGGAAATACCATGGCCATCTCGGTACGGGAACGTGCCAGTGAGCTCGCAGTTCTTAAGGCGATCGGGTTCAGCGACCGCTGGGTCCTGCTTTTTGTGCTGGCCGAGTCTCTTACGATCGCAATCGTCGGGGGCTTTCTCGGGCTTGGTTTTGCGCTGCTCGCGGTTCCCGCTCTGGGCGCTGCTTTGAACGGCTTGTTGCCGACACTCATCCTGTCGCCCGCGATTCTTTCTCTCGGACTGGCTGCCGCTCTGCTGGTTGGAGTGATCAGCGGAATGCTTCCGGGAATCGGCGCCATGCGCATGCGGGTTGTCGATGCTCTACGGAGGGTTTGATATGGCGATTCCTATTGTCTATAACGTTCGCAGCGTCAAAGCTCGCTGGACCTCGTCTATTGTTGCCGTCCTCGGCATCGCCGGAACCGTCGGTGTTTTCGTTGCCATGCTCTCTCTTGCGCGAGGCTTCAGGGCTACCCTGGTCGCTTCCGGGTCTGCCGATAACGCTATCGCCATGCGCGCGGGCGCAACCTCGGAGATGATGAGCGGGATCAAATTAGAGGATGTCAAAATTCTACAGGACGCTCCCGGCGTGGCCCACATGGGGGACGTACCTCAGGTGACCTCTGAAGTCGTGGTGGTGGCGCCTTTTCCTTTGCGCTCCACGGGGACCGATGCGAATGTTCAAGTACGCGGTGTCTCCGCCAACGTGTTAGGCGTTCGGAAAAACGTCAAGATCGCTCATGGCCGAATGTTCCAGCCCGGCCTTGCCGAACTGATCGTGGGAAAGAACGCCAGCACCAGCTATTCAGGATTGACCCTGGGGAACACCGTCAACTTTGGCGGCGGGCACTGGCAGGTCGTAGGGATTTTCGACGCTGGCGGCAGCTCGTTCGATTCCGAAGTCTGGTGCGATGCGCGGGTGCTCGATGATGTGTACAAGCGGCCTAGCAACATTTTTCAATCGGCCACCGTGCACCTGAGCTCGCCTGAGGCCTTCCAGCAGTTCAAAGATGCTGTTACCTCCGACCGCCGGCTTAACCTGGATGTAACCCGCGAGATCGATTACTACGCCAAGCAATCGACCAGCATGACCCGCCTAATCACTGTTCTTGGGGGTCTGGTGGCTTTTGTCATGGCGATTGGGGCGGTTTTTGGCGCGCTCAACACCATGTATTCGGCGGTGTCCGAACGTGGGCGTGAAATCGCCACGATGCGCGCCCTGGGCTTTGGAGGCGGAGCCGTAGTCTTCTCGTTCCTGGTGGAGGCTATGCTGATTTCCTTCATAGGAGGCGCAATAGGCTGCATCGCCGTCCTACCCCTAAATGGTCTCACCACCGGGGCCATGAACTGGCAGACGTTTTCACATCTGGCTTTCGCCTTTCGCATCACGCCGCCGCTATTGCTGGTTGGCCTTATCTTCGCACTACTAATGGGGTTATTAGGAGGCTTGCCTCCGGCGATGCGGGCAGCCTGGCGCCCAGTGGCCGTCGCCCTCCGCGAACTTTAAGCCGGAGGCGTCGCAGCACTGATTGGATGCACATCTATTACTTCTAGCTCGCGGGGCCAAGGTGGGGTAAACTCTGGTTGTTGCCATGGCCGAATCGCCAGGTCCGCTGATCGATTCCGGAGAGCGACCATCGACAGTCGCGGCAAAGCGCGGCGAAGTGCTGAATTCTGTTTCCACCCAGCTTCTCCAAGATCTGGTCCAGCAGGCACTGCAAAAAACCAAGGCGGCGAGCGTTGTGATTGCGCTCGGAAGTTCCACCGACCTGATTTGCCGTGCCACTGCAGGCACCGCTCTTCTCGAGATTGGCGCTCGCATCAGCACCGGATCGGGCCTTACCGGACTGTGCGTCTCCAGCGGAATTATGGAGTCGTGCCTGAATACGGAGTTAGATCCTCGCGTGGACTTCGACGCCTGTCGAGAACTGGGCATCGGCTCCATGGTTGTTGCGCCTCTCTTCGACCAAGACCAGTGGCTGGGACTGATTGAAGTTTTCTACCAGCGTCCTTACGCCTTCGGCATGCAGGACCTGCTAGCGCTACAGGGCTTTACAGACGAGTTTGCGGCAAAATTGCGACGCGGCACGGCGTCGACTAATGGTAGGGGTGCTGAATCCAAGGCTACTTTGACCTTGTTGGGTGAAGCGAGAACCGTCAGTCGCTTTAGCCGCTGGCAGAAAATCGGCATCTATACTCTCGCTTTTCTTGTTTGCTTCCTCGTCGGCTTACGCTGGGGCTGGACAGCTCTTGAGCAGAAGACAGATTTACCCAAGGGGCAAGTAACTCTAACTTCGACGTTCCCTTCTCTTCCGGCGCAACTTTCCCATGCTCACATCGTAAATGGGACTTTGATTAGTAGTGTCGATCCCTCGTACCCTGCGGAGGCTTTACAGCGGCAGATCGAGGGCCAGGTTGTATTGCAGGTCCAAATCGGAAAGGACGGCTCCGTCCACGCCGCGAAAGTGATTCGCGGTGACCCGATGTTGTCTCAGGCGGCGCTCGAAGCCGTGGAACAGTGGCGTTTCACCCCGTACAAGTTGAACGACAAGCCGCTAGACATCCGGGCCGAGATTACGTTCCAGTTCAGCCTAGCGAAATAACCGCGTAATCCGGGAACGGGGCGGAGGATTCTAAAGAAGACCGCGTCTCGATTCAGGCGGATGCTCTTATCTGTGCGTTGGTACCTCGAGAAAGTCACTAGCCATCTTTGCGGTAGAGAAGGTCGCGTATCGCTTGCCTCCGGGCTTCGTTCGCTTCCGTTCTAGTCTTGCGTTCATCAGCGTCCACGCCACGTTTCGTCGCGGGCTCAGAGTGTTCGGGTTCGCTGCAAGCAGGGCAGCGGTTGGCGAAGCCGGGTTTATCTGGCTTCAGCTCAAACTCTTCCGAGCAAATCGCGCAGATTCGGATAGGAAAAGCCATCCCAATACCATGATAACCGCAATGATCCTGACTTTGTGCTTTCCTAGCGGAACGAACTAGCTCTTTAACTTATATCCCGGCGGTATCTCGAACACGGATGGATGTGGCTCTTCAGTCGAGGTGGGTTTGCAGTAGGTGGTCTGCTCTCCAACGGAACTGGTGACTTTTGTCAGCACCGGAATTTTTAGCTTTACGCTGGTCCAGACCTCGCTCACTGTGGGCTGAGGTGGTTTAGGTAATTGTGGCGGCTTCGGAGGCTGCTGCGCTGGCTTGGGCGACTGCGGAGCCTCCGGCATGTTTGGCATCTTGGGCATTTGGGGCGGTGACTGCTGCGCTTGTGGTGCCTGCGGCGGTGAAAAAGTGTAGCGCTTACCCTCGACTTCATGCCCCTCGATCAGGCTCTTGCCCAAATCCTGCACCTGCAGAGGCGGCAGTTTCGGAGCGCCGCCAGGCATCTGCGGGCCTCCCGATTGCGAAGGTGAAGACGAAGGCGGCGTGGGAAAGACCATTGCCTCTTTCTTCAAGTGATCGAGCATGATGGTTCGCTGGCCGGCGGGGTCGCTGATGACGCTGGTGTGGGGTGTGTCGATCCGCATCTTGCCGTTGCCTGACTGCCACATCCGCGACGCGGATTGAGTCGGCGGCGCACCCCCAGGCGCCTGCGTCTTGGTCGTGCAATCCGAACACGAAGGAGGGGTGGCTGGTATCGAAGGTTTCTCCACGGTGCGACAGTTTATCACGACGCCTTTCGAGACGATGAGGAGGCTCAGCGCTGCGGGTGGTAACCCTCCCCGAAGAATGTCTCACCGGACTTCGTGAAACAATGTGCAAACGAAGCCAGTTTGTAGTAGCATCCGTTTCGCTTTAGGCAAGATCCTGATCGCAATTCGAGTGTCTGGTCCTTAATCCTCCTGTCGGCTGCGGCAGTGTTTCGATCCTCAAGGGAGATCCTTTATGCCACCATTTAATTTTGGACAAATCAATTTCGATGTTGGTGGAGACACGTCACAAGCTCGGCACGATCCGGACACGCCGTTCCGCGTCCTGCTGCTTGGTAATTTCAGCGGACGAGGTAGCCGCGGGCATGAAAAGGCATTGACAGCACGCAAGCCTGTCGTAGTAGATCGCGACAACTTCGACGAGGTGCTGGCGGGGTTTCATCCCGAGTTGCGGCTAGGTCTGGGGAATGAGGAACTAATAACGCTTCAGTTCTCCGAACTGGATGATTTTCATCCCGACCGGCTATTGGAGCGCGTGGACATGTTTCGCAAGCTTCGCGAGATGCGGGGGCGCTCGCAGGATCCGAACGGGTTTGCCGCGGCCGTAAAAGACTTCCAACCACGCGCCGGCTCCAGCAAGCCCGTCGAAGCGCAGCCGTCGGCAGCTACGGCGGTCTCGCTTGCTTCGGGCAGTTTGCTGGACGAGATGATTGAACAGACCGAAGCCACGGCGCAGAATCGAGCTCCGGCGGAAGATGAGCTTCAGAAATTCGTGCGGCGGGTTACGGAACCTCACGTTATGGCTGGTACGGATTCGCGGCAAGCCGAGATCCTTACGCTGATTGATCGTGCTTTGGGCGCTGAGATGCGTGCATTGCTGCATGTGCCGGAATTTCAGGCGTTGGAGGCGGCGTGGAGGGCGGTCTTCCTGCTGGTGCGGCAGATCGATACCGATGAAATGCTGAAGATATATCTTGTCGATTTATCTGAGGATGAATTAAGGGCGGACCTGAAGTCGGCTGATCTTCGCTCCACGTGGACTTATCGTCTGCTGGTGGAGAACGCGATGAGTCTCTCGAGCGCAGAGCCGTGGGCCGTGATTGTGGGCAACTATACCTTCGGCGCAAACCGGGAGGATGCAGAGTTGCTGGGTCGGTTGGCCAAGATTGCCCACGCAGCGGGAGCGCCGTTTCTCGCGTCGGCCAGCCCGCAGCTTTTAGGGTGCGAGTCCTTTTCGACGAACCCGGATGCTCGGGATTGGGCCTTGCCGACCGACGGCGAAGGCGTATCCGCCTGGAAAGGCGTGAGGGAGCTTCCGGAAGCGCCTGCAGTAGGCCTCGCTATTCCGCGTTTTCTGCTCCGTCTCCCATACGGAAAAGACACTGATCCCATCGAATCCTGCGCTTTCGAGGAAATGTCTGAGGAACCCGCACACGAGGACTATCTATGGGGTAATCCGGCATTTGTTTGCGCGCTGCTGCTGGCGCAATCTTTCAGCGAGTCGGGCTGGGAACTGCATCCCGACCAGCGTGCGAATTTGGATCGGCTTCCCGTTCATGTTTACCAACGCGATGGCCAATCCGAAATGAAACCGTGCGCCGAGGCGTTGATGACGGTGAATACCGCGGACAAAATTATGGAAAGTGGCCTTATGCCGCTGGCTTCCATCAAGGGAAAAGACGAGGTCCGAGTCGTGCGATTCCAGTCGATCGCCAAACCCGTGCGGGCGCTGGCGGGACGCTGGAATCAGTAAACGAGCCAACAAATAACGTGGCCAGCCGGGCGCACAGTTCGGAACTCCTGCTACATCGCCTGTCGGGCGCCCTCAAACATCTCCGCGATGCCAGCATAGGGATCTTCTTCGACCAGATGGCCCATCAATCCCGGGTCGTTGAGCGAGACAATTTCGTTGCTCATCGTTGCGTTTACGAAATCGTACATGATGACGTTGGGCATAATCCTTCGGCGGTCCGCAGCAGAGGTAACGGTGATTCTTGTTTTCTGCTGGGAGGTTCTTATGTCCATGCCAGTTGTAAGAAGTCCCCTGAGGTAATCCATGTTATGGTGGGCTCCGCCGGTAACGCGCTGTTTTTGCCTTTCCGTTTTTAGATTGCGGTCCTTCGTGGAGAACTTCCTGATGTCCACCGTCAGGCCGTGCGCCCAGAATTTCTTAATGTTGAAGGTCTGGGTCCAGTAGAGAACGAAGAGGTGATTCTGGGGATGATGATCCGCGTGCTCATCGATTTTGGTGATCTGACCGCCGACCACTTCTCGGAGTCGCGACGAATTGGAATATTTTCCGCACGTAACCAAGCCAGCCGGCGGCACTGGAGGGTCATACCTGGAGAATAGATGCAAACCATTGACGGGCCGGATGGCGCCGTGTACCTCTTCGAAAACGCAGATCACCTTGTTTCGCAGGGCGCTTATCGGTTGCGAAGCGATGTTCGTGGCCTGTCTGTAAAGTAAGTCGATCCGGCCGGGGCCGGGACCGAGTGAGGTCTGAACCCGATTTAAGACTTCCGTTAAATTTCCCTTGGTTTTGCTGAAGCGCAAAATCACAAACTCTCTGCTGTATATCGACAAGAACTGACGCACGTCATCGAGAATGTTCTCCAAAGATTGGCCCAAACTACCAATCTTTTTGCCCCCGTGATAAGTCTGGCCGCCTGCCGCCCCTTCCTTCGCGTCGACGCGAACGTCAAAAAAACGTGATCCAAAAATGCACTGGTCGAATATATTCACGTCCTGACATATGGAGAATCTCTCCGGAGCGACACCGCGCTTCTCTGCGACATCGGCGTGAATACCAGCATCGTGACTTCCTGGCATGGTAATTTCGCTCAACAGCCGGTCATCGTTGATTGTGCTTACCCAATTGTGCGAAGGCATCGAAG
>JBAVZU010000036.1:0-26419 GCA_049588915.1 Candidatus Sulfotelmatobacter sp. | reverse complement strand
GAAGTCGAGAGCCTGTAGGGCCGGATCTCGTCCGATGAACCGGCGCCTGGCGACGCTATTCCAATCGACAATTCCCCGGCCTTCGTTTTCTCCGGTGTGGCGCATGTGAATCCAGGGCGCGCCTTCGGCTCTGTCTTTAACTTCGAAACAATCGAGCGGTTCGACGGTGGAAAGTGCGAAATCTTCTGCCAGGGCCTCAAGCCGTTTTTGGATCGTAGCTCTTACCTCTAAGCCCGTCAGGACGGCTGGGCTGTTGAGTATCTTGATAGCCGCAAACCTCCGGTTGCCCTCGATGACGATGAACTTGCCTTCGGCGTCCGGAGATTTTATGACGAGAAGGCGGTCCATGGGGTTTAGGCCCCCGTCCTCGACGATGCTTTCGGCGAGGACAACCAATTTAGTGTCCTGATCCTCGATGATTTTCTGGAGCACGTCCTTCTGACCCGCTGCGTTCGTGATGCGCGGGTTTTCCAGATCGAGAAGGAGGTCAGCGATTTTCAGTTGTCTCGCGGGCATGAGGGATCGCCTCCCGGCGTCTTGCGGATACTATGTCGCGAGGCGCTGTTTTCCAAGCTAACAATCAGTGCGTGGTGTAAACATTGTTTCACGGGAAACACCCTAACGCTCTCCGAACGGATGTTTTCCGCGTTCGCGCATTAGCAAATCGATTGCTTCACCGAGCAATGACTGGACGGATGAATTTTCTTCAACCGCCATGAGGTTCAGGGTCTTGCTCAGCTCCCCGCTGAAATAAGCAGACACGCATCTTTTACCGGCGCGCGTGCCGGTTCCCTTCGCGGTCGGCTGCTGAACGATGATCCGGCGCGGCGTGATGTCCTTCTGTAAGTCCTGCTTGAGTGCTGCGAAATGTTTCATGGTTTTGTGCTCCGGTTTCGGGGTTGATTATGCGGCTTTGGTTTGTGCGGTCGGCTTGATGCCGAGGATATGAGACACCCATTCCCAGAGCGCCTCTACCTCGCGCGCGGCCTTGCCGATGGGCTCGATCTCCGTGACCGCACGCCCCTGCCCTGTCGCGTGCCGGTAAACGGCTCGTTCTGATAGTTCAAATGGAGCGACGGTCAGGCCCATGGACCGCACGATTTCCGTGGCTTGGGCCAGCGCTGCCGTCGCCTGCGGCGCATTGCCGTTAAAAACGACGTACACGGGGCACGGGGTGAAGGTTGTCAGGTCGGCGGTCGTCTTCATGGCGTGGAGGTCGAAGGCCTGCGGACGGCACGGTATTAGAACCAGGTCGGCGGCTTTGACGGCCTGGACGGCTGCGGCGTCCGCGTGGGGTGGCGTGTCGATGATGGCGATATCCGCGCCGAGTTGTTTTGCTTTGGAAAGTGTCTCGATTAGCCGGGTATGCGGCGCGGTGACGACTTCCGGGGAATCTCCTGCCCGCCAGTCTGACCAGGCGGCTGCCGTGGCCTGTGGATCAAGGTCGATGATTATCGGGGTATGGCCTGTTGATGCGGCCATGGTGGCCAGATGGATTGCGAGCGTGGTCTTCCCGGCGCCGCCTTTCTGGCTGACGATTGAGATTGTGCGCATGTTGCCCTGCTGTGGTTGAGTGGACAGGTGGGAGGGTGGACCTGTTTACAATGACACAGGTCGGCGTGTCGTCAAGTGGGGTGCGACTGGTCACAGTCGGAATATCCCATATTCCGACATAGCGGAGATCCGCGCCGCCGTGAGCGGCCTGTCAAGGAACGCGGCTTTCTCAGCCGTGGCCGGGAACCGGCGCGCAGCGTCCTGTGTGGACGGCCCCGACATGTCAAGTAAGATTTCGACGTGAAACCAAAAGCAAGTGTTGCAGTCATGTGTCCGGCCTGTTTGTGTTGCCTGACCAGACGAGCTGGGTTGACAACTGGCCCTGATGAGATCCGCGTATCGGCTACCAGTCATTGACACGCGATTATGAATCGCTGGACGCATTGCACGGTATCGTCCGATCTGCGGTAACACACTGTGTTTGGTATCTGTCATCATCTCCTTGGCACTTCTGCTGCCCGATTTAATTCTTGCGAACAAACAGGCAAAACTATGGACCGAACTTCACGGCTTTACTGTTTGCGCCGGGCGCCGCGACCGCCACGAGTCTGGTGGCGCACGGCGCAAGGGCGCCAGGGCGCCCTCACGTGGTAGCTGTCATAAGCACCTTCTCCAGAGCGTTTGCTCCCGTGGTTGTGGTCGAGGCCCTGTAGCTCTCACCCTTGGTGAGAACAGCCCACGCAACACGAGCCATCTTGTTGGCCAGGGCGACAGAGGCAACGCGGGCTGATTTACGTCGCAACAGTTCTCCGAACCATTGACCGCCGGGGGCCTTCTCAATTCGATGGCTTCGCAATTGTGATGTAGCCACCATGACCAAAAGCTTACGGAGATACGTGTCACCCTTCTTCGAAATGCGACCCAGTCGCTCTTTGCCGCCGCTGGAGTTCTGTCGCGGCACAAGGCCTATCCAGGCTGCAAACTCACGGCCTGATTTGAATTGCTTGCCCGTGCCAACGGCAGCGACAATGGCGGAGGCAGTGACAGCACCGATGTGGGGTATTGTGGCCAGTCTTTGACTGTCGGCATGGGATTTATGCCAGGTCACCATCTGCTTATCCAACTTCATGATCTCTTGCTTAAGCGTCTTGAGTTGCTCAACCAGAGAGAACATCGCTTGCCGGGCAACGGCCGGTATATCGGTGTTTGTTGTATCTTGCGCCGTGTTGACGGCTTGAGACAAACCCAAATTCCCCTTCGGATAGCTGCAGCCAAACTCGGCCAGATGAGCCCGCAAGGAATTGCCCGTTTGAGTGAGCTGCTGGACCAAAAGTGCACGCGCGCGATGGAGGACCTGAATGGCCTGCTGATCTTTTGTTTTTACGTCTACAAACCGCATCGACGGGCGGCTTACGGCTTCGCAGATTGCCGCAGCGTCGGCCCGATCATTTTTTTGCCGCCGCACATACGGCTTAACATAAGCAGGGGGGATCAGCTTGACAGTGTGTCCGAGTTTGCTGATTTCTCGCGCCCAATAATGGGATGTTGCACAAGATTCCATTCCTACAAGGCAAGGAGTCTGTTTACTGAACCAGGCGACAACGTCTGATCGCAAAATCTGCTTCTGTACGATCACTTTGTGGTCTCGATCGACCCCGTGCACCTGAAAAACCCTCTTGGCAAGGTCCACACCGATTATGCTAAGTTCCGTCATGGATGGCTCCTATCCCGTTAGTGGCTGTACCAACCCCTATGGAACACTGATTCCGGAAGGAAGGGGCCGTCCACCTCATCATTGACAGAACACGGGCGCGGTGGCGCATTGAAGGTTGGAGCCGAAGAAGAGACTTGAACTCTTAACCCCCGCATTACGAATGCGGTGCTCTACCAATTGAGCTACTTCGGCCTTGACGCATTATAGCCGGAATGAGTTTTTGGAGCATCAGGGGATGACAATTATGTGTGCCCTGATGAGTTCTAGGTCTTGCCCAATTCCTTGCCCAAAAGTCTGCCGAATACTCCCGGAGTATGCCTTTTGATGCTGCTGTATGTCCCGTAAAGCGTAGAAAAGAATCAGTGCCGACTCGTGGCTCGTCGATTACGAATCGGCTGCTCTACCAACTGAGCTACGTCGGCTTCGGTTGCACTGTTTCAGTTTACCAAATCGCTGCTGAAAGCAAACTGGGCACTATCGGTCTCCCCTTCGCAGTAAGAATCGCAGTTATGCGGCACGGGGCGCGGCCAGCGCGTCGTATTCCTCTTGCGATTGGGTAGGAAGCAAAACCCACAGCGTATACACTCCGGCCGCCGTGCCCAATGGGACATGGAATAATGCGATGAATCCCGGGACCAGCGCAACGACGCGAGCCCAGGGCTCGTGGTGCAACAATCCCCATCCGGCCAAGAAACCGCCCGCAGCTTTTGCCAATAAGGTTATCGCAACACGCTCAACAGTGGACGCAGGAAGCTGGTCGGCACTTGCGGTGCGCCCAGTTCGTGCAAATGCGCGAACAGTGTGTTGGCGAGAATATAGAGAATCACGCCGCCAATCGTATTGAACGCCGAAATCGCCAGCCAGAGGATCCCCAGCAAAGCACGTGCCCCTGCACTCGTCCCGCACGCGGTTGCCAAGCGGCGACCGGACCCAAAACTTTCTTTCCGCAGCGACTGCAAAATACCTGCCCTGGTTGCACTGCTGCACCGCATTCATCGCAGAACATAATTCCTCCGACGCCGTTCGTATCCCGGCGCTCGCTTACGTACGACGATTCGATAAATGATACGCAACTCTCGACGAACACTTCCGTTGAAGTGAGGATCCGCCTAGATCGAGAAGTGAAGATCGAGATGAGGATCTCGATGAACTACAGGGGGCGCGCTCCCAAAAATGGCGATCCAGGATGACGATCTGCAAACGAAAAGGCCGCCCGGCAACAGGGCGACCTCTTCTTTTCAAGGGAGAATAGTTCCAACGGAAGGCTTAAATACCGTCAAAACTTTCTGGAGAAAATCTTATGAGTCGAAAAAGGGAGGTGTCAAGCAATTTCTAGGAAATAAATGTCTTTAGATTCAATAGCTTGCGTAATAAGGCAATAGCGCGAGGCGCTGTTCCAATTTGAGACAAACAAGCGGCCGGATACGTCTAAGTGGATATTTCTAAGCCACTTAAGTGCCATTTGCTCCCCCGGTCGGGGACCTGGGTCCTCCACCAGTCCCCTGCGGAGCCGACTCTGACAGGTCAAGAGAGATGAACTCGGTCTGGTCGGCGCGGCCAAACACCTTGCCAGGAAAATATCGCCGAAGCAGCACTCGTGCTCCGCCGAAAGCCACTCCAGCAGCCAAAGAGATAGCTCCCACGATCATGCACAAGAGAATGATGTTCACCAGTAAATTGGCAACATTATTTTTCTTATCGAAATACGTGTTTTCATTCCAGGTAACGGTAGCTTCGTAGTTCACCGCACCCAGAAGCGCTTGCGCATCACTCTGTGAAAGCGGCCCCGCGGCGATCGCAACGATCGGCCCGGTACGCTTATCGAAAAATGGTCCGATGTTTTCAACCGCTTCGATCCCAGCTTGTGGTTGCTTTGCGTGATTCGCCGCATCGATGCGCCGCAAATGCTCCGCGGCCAATGCCGGCGTGGGATACTCAATCAACATCAACGTCGCGTCTCCACTGGCCGTCGAGTACTGACCCAGAGCTACTTCCGGGCTCGCTCCGAAATCCACCAGCGTAGCCGGCAGTGGAGAAGAAATCGCCCCCAGGCCGATCGGTCCCTCGGCATACTTCTTGGTGTTCGCTTGATAGCCATGATGAGGCATGTAAGCGAGAATAGGAGGGAGATTCCCGGCGTTCCCGCTCGGACGCGGCAGAAGGCCAGCTAGTTCCCGCAGTCCAGCAGCTGACATTACTGACATTTGGCTAAACACTGCATCCACAAGAATGTGGCCCCGATAAAACAGGACGCGCTGACCGGCCGATGCTCCCTGGTCACCAATTTCTTCCTTTGCCATTCCGGGCTGCAAGTAAAACGTGTATGCCCCGAACGCGCCGCTCGCGTCAGCGAATCTTGCAGCGCGGATTCTTAGCGTGCGACCATCGTCGCTCTTATAACTTGCCACGTCCAGGTCTGTAAACCCATATTCATTGAGCAATGCGGCATTCGTGGGATCCGCCGCGTTCGCATCTTTGCTTACCTGTGGGGCTCCCTCCATTTGCCATCCGGCAAACTGTTTGGGAAGAATCGGAGGGGCGTTCGAGTACGCAGACGGCGCCGACGCAAGAGCTGCTCTCGATAGCAAGATGAAAACGGCGAATATCAGAAAAGGCTTGGAAAAATGCATGGGCACACCACTAGAGGCAGACCCCTTTTGCAATTAGACCACAATGACTGAAGAAAAGTTTCACTGCGGGCTTTCAAGCGAATTGCAGCACGTGTTTGAATCTGGTCTGCGGCTTTGGAAATCCTACTGGCCAGCGGATTTATCCATCTTGCTGGCGACCTTTACACCGCTCAGGCCGTTTACATATTTGGCGATGCCGCGGTAGAGCGATTCGGCGATGCGCTCGCGGTATTCGCTGGTGGCAAGGCGATGCTCGTCGGTTGGATTGCTGACAAACGAAATTTCCGCGAGAATGGAAGGCATGTTTGCACCGATCAACACCACAAAGGGAGCTTTTTTCACGCCCCGGTCGCGAATCGCAGGGCTCTTGACTGCGAGTCCGCTATGCAACGACGCTTGCACGTCGCCTGCGAATTCCCGTGATTCTTCGATCTTTTCCTCGAGAGCGATTTTCTTGACCAGATCCTGCAGCTCGTAAATCGACTTTTCCGAAACTGCGTTCTCTCGTGCTGCGACTTCCAGAGCTTCGGGCGAAGATGTGAAATTTAAGTAGTAGGTTTCGACTCCCCGCGCATCAGGATCGCGGCTAGAGTTGGCGTGGATGGAAACAAAAAGATCCGCGCGAGCCTTGTTGGCGATTGCCGTACGTGTTTCGAGCGGGATGAAGGTATCGTTCTTGCGCGTGTACACGACTTGCGCTCCGAGCCGCGTCTGCAGCAATTTTCCCAGGCGCCGCCCCACCTCTAGTACCAGGTCTTTTTCTTCCAGACCGTTCGGACCGATCGTGCCGGTGTCGTGACCGCCGTGGCCAGGATCGATGACAATCTTGCCGATTTTTAATCCCAGCGCGCGAGTCAGGGAACGATCGCCCCCGGACGTGGGTCTGGCCTCGCGGACATCAAGATCTGAGGCCGCGGTGGATCTGCTGTACGCCATCTGGCGGGAAGTAGATTTGCTCCGCGACGGCGCTAATTTTCTCAAGCCATTGCCGGAGGTGCCGGAAGCCGGATTTGCCGGCTCGCCATCAAGATCATTGTCCACTATTTTCTTGACTATGGTGCTTCGTGGGATCACTTCTTTCGGAGCACTTCGCTTAGATACGCTGACCGGGACGGTGCCATTTTTCGGATCATCATCGTCGGCATCCACAATCTTCTTTACTATGCCGTTCTGTGCCTTCTTTACTGCCGCGCGATCTTCGGACGTGGAGGCGATCACCGAGCTGCTCCCCGCATCGTGCGGTGCCAGTGCTTGTTTGGGTTCTGCCAAAGAGTCGTGCGAGACCGGAGACGTTGTTTGCGATGAAACAGCATCAAGCTCAAGATCGGGCTGCGGAGCAAATGCAGCTTCCTCAGTCGAAGAAGATTCGGCGGGTTTTTGGCGCTGCTTCACCTCCTCACTTCTGCCATGAATATCGATAATCAGGCGATAGGGGTTAGGCAGCATAAAAGCGTCGTACAGAGATAGACTGTCGACTTCAAGCACGACTCGCGTTCGCCCCGGAGCGAATTGGGCGACGCGAAGCTTCTTAAGGAAACCGTCTTCTACATCGAAGCTCTTGCCAACGAGGGTTGAAGCCAGCTTGGTATTCGGCAGCTCGAGGAAAATGCGTGACGGGTGGGCAATCCGGCGCGACGAAAACTTGACGTCGCCTTCCAGGTCGATCGCAACCCGTGAATAGTCTGGAGTGGACCAGTGGCGGACGCCGGTCACGCGCGGCAATTGGTCGGGGCCGGGTGCGGGAGGCCCGCCTTCCGCGGATAGAGAGGCCACAGCAGATTTGTCCTCCTGAGGCGCAACCCTCCCTGCTGGCTTTTGCGCTTCTCGCGCCTTATCTGCTTGAGCCTCCTCGTTCAGTTGCAGGATGGCTCGACGCGCATCATTTGCTAAACGGTTGCGGGGATAACGACGTAGAAAATCCTGAAAGGTGGCGCGCGCTGCTTCCGGATCGTTGAGATCGTCTTTGTAGATCTCGCCGATGGTAAACAATCCATCGAAGCGATACTTGCTTCCGGGATACTCCCGGCGCAGGAACTTGAACTGCTCGATGGCCTCCTTGAGGATTTTGTCGTCGTCGAAAAGTCTTCCCATCTCGACCATCGTCTCGGCCACGGCGACGACGCTGGGATCCGCCTTTCCTGAAGTCGGTGCGCCCGCGTATACCGAGCGATAAGCATTTAACACTCGCTGATAATCATGGCGCGTCCGGTCTTTCGCAGGACGTCCATTCAGAGCTTCGCGCATCCGCTCGGCGGAAAGGAAGTGTTCCCGCGCCCAGCTCTCGGAATGGTGTACCCGTGCGTAGGCGGGTGGCGCGGCCAAGATGGCCAGCAGCAGCAATCCTCCCCACACTCTGCGATCCGGCGATGAGGTCTTCACAATAACCAGCCGAGCCTTAGATCGTGCCTGTTTAACTGTCCGTGTACTCGAAGCCCTGGGCGCCAACGAGAAAGAGAAAGAGATCTAACAGATGCACTATTAATCGGTGTTGCTGATGTACAGAATGCCTCGCGCGTCTCGCTGCATTGTAACGGGATCGTGAGCCACTACTCCGGTGTCAAAGGGGGCTCCTCCGTAATAAATATTGGTAATCCGTCGCACGTAATTCTGGGTTTCGGCATACTGCGGCACGCCTGAGCTGCGGGCCACGGCGCCTGCCCCCGCGTTGTACGCGGCGAGGGTGAGTTTGACGTCACCGCCGTAACTCTCCAGAAGCTGCTTCAGATGACGGACCCCGGCATCGACGTTTTGTTCGGGATCAAACGGATTTTGTACGTTCAACTGGCGCGCAGTCGACGGCATCAACTGCATCAGTCCCATTGCCCCCTTGCGGGATACGGCGTTGGGATTGAAATTCGATTCCACTTTCACCACCGCGCGCACCAGGTTTGGGTCGACATTATGCCGGGCTGCGGCCTGTTCAATCGCGCTTTCGATATCGGCGGGAGTTGCCGAGATCCCGCGGAAATTGGCGGCTACCATTCTGGCGTTCGCCGATTGGCTGGACTCTCTTCCGATGTATTGGCTCACTTCCGCCGCAGCCGAACGGGCGGCCCGCATGGACGCTGCGGTGGCCGGAGGCACCGGCTTCCAGCGATTCTCTTTCGAACTCCAATACATCAACTTTCGGCGCGGCGATGCGGAGGGTTCCGCACGGCGTGCGGGACTCGCAGTAACAAAATCGTTTACGTAAATCTTCCGACCATGCTCGTCGGTCGTGGTAATTTTTTCAGAAGGCCCGTCGCTATCCGCGGCGTGGACCGGTGGCATGAGAGAAAGAGAGGTCGCAGCTATTGTACTGGCCATCAGGGCGAGTTGCAGGCGCTTTCGCATTACCGGGTTTTATGCCTCATCGGCGAAGACAGACTTCACCCTCGCATTGTGCTACCCGGAACCTGACGGAGAATCTCAACCAGAGTGAATCGATTATAGGCTCGGCAGAAAAGGCGGGCAATCGCCCGGAAGGGAGTAGAACCACCGAAGTAATCTGGGTAACCGAATGAAAACATGGAAGATTCACACCTTGATAAAGGCGCTCAGGCACTCTTCTCCAGGGCCAGTTCAAAGGCATCTAGAGACAAAGAGCGCAGGAGGTTGCGGCGCATGCCGCGTTCTACGTCCGCCAGGCGATCTGAGGCCGTGGCGATCCAATCGAAATCCGCAGCCTCCGCCAGCCGCTTGAGTTCAGGCAGTATGTCAGTGTTCTGAACCAGGTCGGACGCTCCTGAACCCAGAAACATCAGGTCACGCAACAGCGAATAGAGCGTGCGCAGAAGTTGTTCCGTTTTCTCCCGTCCCTCGGCGCCAGGACGGTAAGTCTCGGTAACCTTGAAAAGCTCACTGTGTTCGCTCTCCAACAGAGCGGATCTGAGGATGACGAGTGCCCCGCTGCGAGCCTCCACATAAGCATTCACATCGAATCTGCGAGCCCGGCCCAGGGCTCCTTCGCTCAATCGCGCAACCAGAGACCGCTGTGCCGGCTTCCACTCCGGACGATGCTGGTCCAAATATCGCTCGATCTCCTCCACTGGTAACGAGCAAAGTTGAAACACCATCGATCGCGACCGAATCGTCGGAAGCAGTTCTCCCGCATTTTCCGAGAGCAAGAAAATCGTAACGAACTCCGGAGGCTCCTCTAAAACTTTGAGTAGCGAATTAGCCGCCTCTTTCATGAAGGCCGAATCTGTGAAGATATAAACCCGCTCCCGGGCTTCCGAGGGACGATAGTAGATGGTTTCGATCACCCGGCGCACTTGATCGACTTTGATCATCATCTGCGGAGGATCAGGCGGGATGACGAGCACATCAGGATGAGTCTGTACGAATAGGCGCGTCTCTTTCTTGTCGGCTTCTCGCAGACCATCGCGCGTTTCCACCGCTTCAGCGAATCGCGCCTCGAGATCGGCAGCCTGTGCGATGCGGCGGCAATTCGAGCACTTTCCGCAGAAGTCGGGCAGACCATCCGTCTCGGTTGGCGCCAGGCAATTCATCGCCTGCGCCAGCATCAGAGCGAGCGTGTACTTACCCGACCCGCGCGCTCCCGCGAGAACTACCGCGTGCGGAAAGCGATCCCGCGCCAGCATCTCCCGCAAGCGACGAACGGTCTCGGCATTGCCGTGAAAATCGGAGAAAGGCATTTCTTGGCTTATTTAATTAACCCTGTCGACAGCTTCAACGTATGATGTGAATCGAAACCTTGACCTTCAAATTCTTCCAGGCCCGGTCCGCCGTGTAGATTGGCACTTTCAGTGCCATCCCGAGAGCCAGACACGCCCGGTCACCCAACGATAGTCCCAGTGGGCGAGTCCGCGGCAACAATCCGCCTGCGATCTTCGCCTGTTCCTTATCGAAGTCCACGATCTCCGGAACGGATGCAGTAACCGCCTCCCACGCGTCTTCCGACTCGATCCCTACCCCAACCAACTTGCCGTGAGCCTCAGCTACGTTCACCGCGCTCATCATCGAGTTCTCCAGCAACTCAGCCTGGCGTGCGAATACTTCCCCGCCCGGCTCGCCTTGAAGAATTGCCAGCAGTGCAGAAGTATCCAGCACGACCCTATTCACGCTTCGCGGCCTCGCGGCGCTCTGCTATGAGTTCGTCTGCTAAAGAAGTGGTTGCTGGCACGTGAGCACGCACAAGTTGCTGCGCTTTAGCCAGACGCTGCCGCAGCGTCGTAAGTCTGAGCTCGTTGTTTTCTATGCGCAATATGACAGTATCGCCAGAGTTAATACCAAGGGCCCGCCGAAATGAAGCGGGGATCACGACTCTTCCGTTTTCGTTAATCCGAACGTGGCTTTCCGCAATGTTCATGACACTTTGTAGAATGTGTCATTTTAAATGAAATGTCAAATCTGATTAAGGTGACACGGGCGCTGACCAATTGCTCACTTTCAACTTGCGCCCCACAACCTCCATGATCCTGCGATGCGTCTCGCCCGGAGTGCCACTCGCATCCACCGCTGCGACCCGATGCGGCTCCCTGGCGGCAATTGCTAAATAACCCTCACGCACGCGCCTGAAAAAAGCTTGATCCTGCTGTTCGAACCGATTCTCATCCGTGTGATTCCCCACGCTTCTCATCGTCTTAGTATCTGCACACGCACGACGATTGCGTCGTCGAGCTCGCCCGATGCTCTTTGCCAGGTCAGAGTCAAGCAAGATCGTCAGATCGGGCTGCAAATTTCCACAAAGAACGCGGTGCAACTTCAGCACAACCTCGCTGCCTAGCCCTCGCCCGCTACCCTGGTAGGCTTCCGTGGAATCGGTAAATCGATCGCAAAGTACGATGTGACCCTGATCCAGCGCCGGCTGGATCACCTCGGCAATATGCTGCGCCCGTGACGCGAACATCAACGCCATTTCCGCCAACGGCGACAGCCCTTCGGTCGCCGAGTCGAGCAGCACGCGGCGAATCTTCTCTCCAGTCGCCGTTCCTCCCGGCTCGCGAGTTTCTGTGACTTTGTACCCCGCGGCGCGCAGGGACGCAGCGAGTTTTCGCAACTGCGTGCTCTTGCCGGTTCCGTCGAGCCCCTCGAACGTAATGAATTTTCCGCGACGCGACATCGTCGAATGATAGCAGCGCTGGTGCGTCAGTGTACTGGCGCTCTCAGAGGCTGCTATAGTCTAAAATTCCGCAGCACGGATTCGATCGCTCGAGAAGATCGCAGGATGGCAGCGCTCGATAACGCCGCTTGCGACATGGGGGCACTGGAAAATGAAACTCTCAAGAATTTTGGGAGTAGTCTGTTTGCTTTTTGCTTCGCTTTGCACTTGGGCGGCCCCGCCGCCAACTGTAACCATCCTTGTGGACGCCACTTCTGCTCCGCGCAAGATCTTTCACGCCAAGCTCAGCATTCCCGCGAGCGCCGGCGATTTAATCCTCTACTATCCGAAGTGGATTCCCGGGGAGCACGCTCCCGACGGCCCGGTAATCGACTTGGCGGGGCTCAGGTTCAGCGCCGGCGGCAAGACATTGAGATGGCGCCGCGATCTGCTCGACGGTTTTACCATTCACGTCGACGTGCCTGCTGGCGAGACTGAAGTCAACGCCGAATTGGACTTCCTTTCTCCCGCGACTTTCGAAAATGGCTTCTCCGCGGGTTCGTCAGCCACCGACAAGATGGCGGTGATCAGCTGGAACCAAGTCCTGCTCTATCCTAAGGGCTGGAAGGCTGACGATCTCACGTATGTAGCCAGCCTGAAACTTCCCGCCAACTGGAAATACGGAACGTCCTTGCCTATTGCCTCGAGCGGTGGCGAAGGTGCTGAAACACAAATCAAGTTCAAGCCTGCTTCCTTGACCACGCTGGTCGATTCGCCCGTGATCACCGGCGAATATCTCAAGGTCGTCAAGCTTGCCGACGATCCGCCCACTGAGATGGACATTGCCGCCGACAGCGCCGCCGCTCTCGCTGCTCCGCAAGAAGTCTGGGACCATTACAGAAATTTGGTCGAACAGGCGAACAAGCTATTCGGCGCCCACCACTATCGCGATTACCACTTCCTTCTCAGCTTGAGCGATCACGTGGCGCACTTTGGACTGGAGCATCATGAATCCGACGACAGCCGGGTTGACGAGCGCGGACTTGTCGACGAGACCGCGCGCAAGATGGAAGCCACCCTGCTCCCTCACGAATACGTTCACTCGTGGAACGGAAAGTACCGCCGTCCCGCGGACTTGGCCACTCCCGATTATCAGCAGCCCATGCAAGACGATCTGCTCTGGGTTTACGAAGGTCTAACGAATTATCTTGGAACTGTGCTCACCGCCCGCAGCGGGTTGCTCACCCCCGAACAATCGCGGGATGACCTGGCCATTACTGCCGCCGTGATGGATCATATCCCGGGCCGCATCTGGCGCAATCTACAAGACACTGCCGACGCCGCTCCTCAGCTATATTTCGCTCCGCAAGCTTGGTACTCCTGGCGCCGCAGCGTCGATTTCTACGATGAAGGCACTCTGAACTGGCTTTGGGCCGACGTTATCATCCGCCAGCAGAGCAAGGGCCAGAAGACAATCGACGACTTCTGTAAACTCTTCCACGGCCCTCCCAGCACTGGTCCAATCTTGAAGACCTACACTTTTGACGATGTGGTGAACGCACTGAACCAAATCGTGCCCTACGACTGGCGCGGGTTCTGGACCGAGCGGCTGACCAATCACGGCCCCGGCGCACCACTTGGAGGAATTGAAGGCAGCGGATGGAAGCTGGTTTACGACGACAATCCGTCTGAAATGGAGCGAGGCTCCGGAGCCAATTTTCACGTCGTGGGTGGAGCCTATTCCATCGGTTTGGATCTCCGCGAAGATGGCACCATCATTGACACGATCGAAGGCATGCCTGCAGCCGTTGCCGGTATCGGTCCCGGCATGAAGCTGATCGCCGTCAACGGGCGTCAATACTCGCCTGAAGTACTGCACGACGCGCTCAAAGCCGGGAAAGAAAGTAACAGCCCTCTCGAGCTTCTGGTCGAGAACACCGATTACTACAAGACCTATAAGCTCGATTACCACGGTGGAGAGCGCTATCCTCACCTCGTGCGCGATGAATCGAAGCCAGACTTGCTGACGGAGATCTACAAAGCAAAATAAAACCCCTACTCCGAGGAGAGCAATGCATTCCAAGTGTAGCTCTGTACCTCAGCGTCCTTCGCGACGGTCCTCCGCGCCCTCCGCGACTCAAGCTTCTTATCGCGGAGATTTTCAGAAAATGGTTGCAATCGCGGCGCTGGGAGTTTCCTCTCTGCTTTCTTGCCCTATTCTTTACTCTCAGACTTCGATCTTGGGATTCACTCCTGCATCGGGCGCCCATGAAGCGGAAATCGAGACTAAATTCAAAGCGCTCCCCTCCCCTGACGAAGAGCGCCGCCAGCATCGTATCTTCACCGCTGAGCCGCATGTCGCCGGATCGCCGCGTAACAATGAGCTCGCTCGTTACATCGCCGATCAGTGGCGACAGGAAGGGCTTGAAGATGTTGTCATCCGCCGCTACGACGTCTACGGTTCGAACCCTACGTTCACATCGCTGGAGATGGTCGCGCCCGTACACTACCGCGCCGTTCTGCGGGAGTTGCCCGTTCCTGGAGATCCCGACCTAAAAAATAAAAATATAAGTTCGGCGTGGAGCGGCATGTCTGCCTCTGGAGAAGTTACTGCCCCGCTAGTCTACGCCCACAGCGGCAACCCCGAAGATTACGACTTTCTCCGCAAGCAGGGCATCGATGTGAAGGGAAAAGTCGTCCTGGTTCGCTACTCGAATCCCTACAGCTACCGCGGATTCAAAGCGCTCACCGCCCAGCGTGAAGGCGCTGCTGCGATTCTCATCTACAGCGATCCCGCCGAAGACGGATTCAAAAAGGGCAAGGTGGTTCCCGATGGCCCGTGGGGCCCCGAGTATCACATTCAGCGAGGCGCAATCACGTACGACTTCATGGTCCCCGGCGATCCGCTCACTCCAGGGTGGTCTTCTGTGCCGGGCGCAAAACGGATTCCCGTCGAAGAGGCGGTCTCGATTCCAAAGATCATGGCTCTGCCGCTTTCGTGGCACGATGCCAAGCCCCTGCTCGCCAACATGGACGGACCCGTCGCGCCCACGGATTGGCAAGGACAAGACTGGCAAGGCGGCTTGCCCATCAAGTATCACCTCGGCGGCAAGCGGGTTCGCGTGCACCTCAAAATAGAAATGGATAATTCGACGCAACCCTACTACGTGGTCGAAGGTCGCATTCGCGGCGCGCAGTTGCCGGATGAGTGGATTGTGCTCGGTAATCACCGCGATGCCTGGGTCTTCGGCGGTGTCGATCCTTCGAGCGGCACCGCATCGATGATGGAGCTCACGCGCGCACTGGGAAAGTTGGCGAAGTCAGGAATACGTCCGCGACGCACCATCGTCATTTGCAGTTGGGATGGAGAAGAAGTGGGCCTTACCGGTTCCACCGAATGGGGGGAGCAGTTTGTCGAACAACTGCGTCAAAAAGCTGTGGCCTACATCAACGTCGACGAAGCCACGTCTGGACCGAATTTTCATGGCCAGGCCGTTGCGTCACTCGCACCCATGCTCGTTGAGACCAGCCGCACTCTGCAGGATCCTGCTGGCAAAACTTTGTACGAAGCGTGGAAGGAATCGTCCGAGCGCGAGCGCAAAGTTGAAAACGACAAACAACCTGAAACAGTCACCGATTTAAACCTGGCCGATACCCGCATCGGCAGCGGCTCCGACCATACCGTGTTCCTCAACTTTGTCGGCATGCCGGTGCTCGGCCTCGGATTCGAGGGCCCCTACGGCGTCTACCACTCGGCCTACGACGATTTTTTCTGGATGAACCACTTCGGCGACCCCGGTTACCACTATCACACTCTGATGACGCAACTCTGGGGAGTCCTAGCTCTCCGCCTCGCTAACGCCGACCTGCTTCCTTTTGATTTCGCCAGCTACGCCGCTAACATTCGCGAGTTCGTGAATGAATTGGCCAAAAATAACGCTGTCATGCTGAGCGGAGCGGCTGGTTCGCAAAGCGAAGCAGCCGCGCAGTCGAAGGATCCCTACCCCTCCCCTGCCCCTACTTACCTCGACCTAAGCGGCGTAAAAAACGCCATCGACAACTTCGAAGCTGCTGGCAAACGCCTGAACAACTCCACCATGCACGCCCTCGCCTCCGGCGCACTTGATCCCAAACTCGCCGCAACCATCAATCACGGCGCCATGCAGGTCGAACGCAACTGGCTCAACCCTGACGGTATCCCCGGCCGTCCTTGGTTCAAGCACATTCTCTACGGCGCCCGCTTCACTTACGCGCACTTGGAATTGCCCGGCTTGACCGAAGCAGTCGAGAAGCGGGATTGGATCACCGCCAAACAGCAAGCAGAGATTCTGCGCAAGGCCCTGGTCAACAACACGAAGCTCGTCGATGACCTCAACTCCACTCTCATCGGCGAGAAATACGCAGCCGCCAAGTAGTCTTTGAAGAATGAATTCTTGCGAGGCGGGGTTCGGCGGAGGATGAGATAAAGTGAAGTAAGACTGCGCCCGTTCAGCCCGCAGGATGCACAACCTTTAACCCGAGCACTTTCTCAAAACCATCAAAATCGCGGTCTCGGAGAAGCAGTTCGTGCTTGCCGTGCAAACAGAAGGTGGCGATCAGGCAGTCTATCGTCTTGCGGACAGTGTAGCCACGCTCTCGCAAATCCCGATAGTTTCGCGCGGCGGCAATCGCCAATTCGCTTCCGCCAGTTTGAAAGATTTGAAACTTCAACAATTCGCGCTGCACTTGCACGAAGCGTTCCGCGCTTCTTATCCCCTGCAGTACTTCGCAGAGGGTCAAATCAGTCAGCCCCAGCCGTCGGCGTTCCAGTTGGCTATCCAGCCAAAGTGTCTCCGGGTTTTCGACACCACGCAGATAGTCGATCCACACCGTCGTGTCCACGACCACCATTGCGCGCCCTAGGCCCGAACCCGTCCAAGTCGCGACCGTTCGAGATCACCCTCCCAGCGCACCTTTCCACGCAACCGCCGGATTGAGCCTTGCGCATGCGTCTCTGCCAGCAGCCGCAAGCCCGCTTCCACCGCTGCTTTCTTTGTGCGCGCGCCAGTGCTCTGCATGGCCCGGCGCATCAATCTGTCATCAATCTCTATGTTCGTCCGCATACATAAAACTCAAGCCTATGTGTAACGATAGCATATTTATGTGTATAGCTGCGCGTAGCCTTGTGTTTATCTAATGGGGTCACTCGAACTCCAGCACTTCCTGCTCCGCCGAATTACTCCACACCGGTGCGAACGATTGCCGATGCAGCGGTGTCGGGCCGTATTTCAGCAACGCCGCCAGATGTTGCGGCGTGCTGTAGCCCTTGTGCGAAGCCAGGCCGTACTCCGGGAAGACCGCATCCCACTCGCACATCATGCGATCGCGCTCCACCTTGGCTAGAATCGAAGCCGCCGCTATCGACGCAGAGAGCGCGTCCCCATGGATGATGGCTTTTTGCGGCAGATCGCAATCCAGACGGAGTGCATCGATCAGCAGATGGTCAGCCGCCGGCTGCAACCGCATCACCGCCTCGCGCATGGCGAGACGAGACGCATGGTAGATATTGACCTGATCGATCCGGGCCGCGTCCACGGCTGCCACCGCCCAGGCCACCGCGTGTTCCCGGATTCGTCGCGCCAAGAGTTCGCGACGTTCCGGCAAGAGCAGCTTGGAATCGCGCAAGCCGCGAATCCGGTAGCCACGATCGAGAATCACCGCCGCCGCTACGACAGAGCCGAACAAAGACCCGCGTCCAACTTCATCGACGCCGGCCACCATGACTGCTCCCGACGTCCAGGCTTTTTTTTCGTAACGCAACGTGCAATGCAGATTCTTCAGCAGACGCAATTTCGCAGCGGATGGAGAAAGAGAAAACTCACGGGGTGTTTTCGTTGCGGTCGGCATGAAAAGGGAAGAAGCTATCCCCATCTTCCCTTGGAGACGAAATTCCTGCAAGCGGAAATCTCAGGCAGGAACGGCGGACAGAACCGCAGGCGGAGTCCACGCCTTCAGGTCTCGGGTGGAGCTATCTGAAGTTGGAAAACATGAGCCGAAGGAAGCGCCTTCTGTTTCTGCAGACGCATCGCCAAAAGCATTGTTTCCGAGTTTATTCCACGCCCAATTATTCCACGTCGCGCAGGCGGGCGGCCTTACCTTTAAGACCACGCAAATAGTAAAGCTTGGCACGGCGAACCTTGGACGAACGCAACAGATCGACTTTGTCGATCACTTTGGAGTGGAGCGGAAAAATGCGCTCCACGCCCTGGCCAAAGCTGATCTTGCGCACCGTGAAACTGGCCTGTGGGCCGTTGTCGCGCTTGATGACTACGCCTTCGAAGGCCTGCAGCCGCTCTTTGTCACCTTCTTTGATTTTAACGTGAACGCGTACGGTGTCACCCGAGTCAAATGCCGGAAGGTCGTTGCGTTGAGTTTTTGCCAGCAGCTTTTCAATAATTAGGTTCGACATGGTTATCAGTCCTTCTCACTTGCAATCTCTGAATCTAAATCCGAAATCAGTCGCGTTCGACGGCGATGGCGCCTTTTTTAATCGTCGCCAAAAACTCATAATCCTCTTCGCTCAATTGGGCGCCCTCGAGCAAGTCAGGCCGGTTACGCAAAGTCTTCTCCAAAGCCCGCCGGCGACGCCACCGCCGAATTTCTTCATGATTGCCGGACATCAAAGCCTCCGGCACGGCCATCCCACGAAACTCCGCAGGGCGCGTGTAATGCGGATAGTCCAGCAACCCGTTCGATCCGCAAGTCGAATCCGCAGCACCCGAGGCCTTCATCGTCAAATCAACCGTGAACGATTCCTGTTGAGACGATGCTTCGTTCCCTAGCGCTCCGGGAAGCAACCGCATGACGGCTTCCACGATCACTGCAGCGGCGATTTCCCCGCCGCTCAAAACATAATCGCCGATTGAAATTTCCCGGTCGGCGAGAAAATCCGTTACTCGTTCATCAACACCTTCGTATCGTCCGCAGACCAAAACGATGCGATCGAGCAAGGCCAAACCCGCAGCCTCTTTTTGCGTGAAGCGCCGTCCCTGCGCCGAAAGCAGCACTACCGATTGTTTTACGCGTCCCGCAAGCCGATCCTGCCGCGGTGGAACGTCGAGCGACTCTAAACATTCAAAGAGCGGTTCCGGCTTCAGCACCATTCCTTCCCCGCCACCAAATGGACGGTCATCCACGGTGCGATGACGATCACGAGTAAACTGTCGCAAATCGTGGATCAGAATTTTCGCCAGCCCAAACTCTTGAGCCCGGCGGGTGATGCCGTAATCCAAAGGGCCGCGAAAGAAGTCCGGAAAAATCGTGATGATGTCGGCCTTCATCGCGGAAACCAAAAATCTCTAAGACAAGAGCACGGTACACAAGGGTTTCACCCTGTGGTTAATGCCTTTTTCGTGATCCCGCCTGCTCGCGCTTCTCTTCTGCCGTGAGCGGAGCATTCACTTCCAGCAGCCCTTCGGGCAAATTCATCCGCACTTCCTTGCGCTCCACATCTACGCCCACGAGGTATGCCTCAGCGAACGGAATTTCCACCTCTCGCGATGCCGCTTCGCGCACAATCAATAGCGGCGCTTCGCCCGCTCCAAACTGCACATCTTCTACGCGTCCTACCTTGCGCCCGCCGTCAAACAACCAGCAACCTACGAGATCGCTCACATAATTCCAGCCAGCCTGCAATTTAAAGCGCTGGCTCAGCGGAATCTGCAATTCAGATCCGATCAGTGTTTCGGCTTCAGTAATTGAATCCACCCCGGCAAACTTCAGAACCAGCAATCCCTTGTGCGGCCAGAGGTGCTCGATCTTCAGTTCCCGCCGACCTTGGCTCGAACCCCGCGGAAGAGCCAGCAGTTTCATGCCTCCCGTGAATCGCTCGGGAACGTTGCTGTAAACCTCGCTCGCAACCTCGCCGCGGCGGCCCTGCGTTTTCACGACGCGGGCGAGCGTAATGAATTCACCACTTGTGTCAGGATCGCGAATGATCCGGTTCCTGGCCGCTGGACATGATTCGCTAGTCAATCACTAATCAATCACTTCCAGCGTGTAGCGTTTTCGCGCACGCATTCCGGCAGCGCTCAAAAGGGCGCGTAGCGCGCGCACATTTCTTCCTTGCCGGCCGATGATCTTGCCTACGTCCGCCTCGGCGACTTCCAGTTCGATCACATCGCCATCGAGGTGATCCACGTAGACCTCATCGGGAGCGTCGACCATCCACTTCGCAATCTGCTCAACGAGGGCGCGAACATCTCCGGTGGCTTCCGTCATGGCGAATGTTTAGGCCACGGACGCCGCTGGAGCAGCGGCGGGCTTGGAGTAGAGTTTGCCGACGCGCTCTGACATTTGCGCGCCCTTCGAAACCCAGTAGTCAACGCGATCCCGTTTAAATTCGATGCTCGTGGGATTAGTCCGAGGATTATAGGTCCCCACCACTTCCACCGGCCGGCCATTGCGCGCGCGCGCCTTCTCGATCACGACAATGCGGTAATACGGTTGTTTGCGCGCACCCATGCGCGATAGTCGAATCATTAACACAGATGAGTATCCTTGTTCCGGAAGAGTCCGGCGAGGTCAAGACAAACATTCATTATGCCGGAGCTCAGGAGGAATGGCAAGGGAGGCACGAGCTGAGTAGTGGATCAGTTTGAGAATCTTCCCAAAAATCGGTCAGAAGCGTAGCCTTTCCGCGTCGGCCATTCCAGTTTATAAGCGGCTTGATGCGGAGTTGTGTGCGATGGAGAAAGGACGAAGTTGGACACCAAGCTGTTATTACTGGCAGTTCTGTAAGCACCTTGGACAAGAATGCTATAGAACATGGAGGTGGGAATTGGCCTCCTCTCTAATTGTAGTGTTTTTCGTGGGTGTTCTTACTCAGCGATGGAAGGATTTTCAGACCGCGCTACTGGCTACAGGATTAACTCTTGGTTGTTTCGTAGTCTGGCATCTCTTGCGTGTACCGTGGCTCTTGCATCGCTCGGTGCACGGTAAGAGTGAGACGAAAGAACCGGGAACGGCTGCCGGAATATTTGGCCTCATGATGATTGTGGGCGTGTTTGCTGGTGGTTATGAACTGGCATTGGCTGTATGGAACAGTAAGCCAATTGGAGAAATCACGAGCGTAGTTCCTTCGGCTGATCCTGGAGCCAAAGATGCTGAGATCATCTCCCTAAAAGCTGCTTTGTCTGCTGCGCAACAAACTGCTTCCAATGGCGGCGTAGCGTGGAAGCCCGGAATGAATATCGGCTTCGTTGGAGCAAGCGGTTCAACCACCATTAAGAATTCACGATCTTATGGAGCAAATGTAGGTTTTGATCTCGGCCCTTCCAAGAAAGCTACAGTTGAGGGGAGTGTAGCAGTCGCGCCAAAGAATCGAACACCGAAGCCGCCAAAAGAGATTCCGAAGAATTAGCAGCTTTTGGAAACCATCAACTTGGCAACCAACGTCTCGCCATTTTCAGGGCTCCTAAATGAAGGAGATTCAGCTATGAGTGGCAAGCACGTTCCCGAAATACAAGAAATTCGCCATCAATCTACCCGACGCGAACAATTGACCCTTTACGCAAGCAAGATACTAACGGCGCTCGAAGAGGTGAATGTGGACATGAATCCCGCTTCGGGAAGATTCTGTTACAAAATGCGAAATTTGAAATGTCGAAATGATGAACTGTAGTTGACTATGCTTATAATCCGTTCAGTTTGTGGAATGGTGGGGTGGAGCGGGGCCCGCACGTTTTTTGTAAACCTGTTCCTTCTACGCACCGAAGATTAAATTGGGCTCGCAGCTCATTATTGGCTGCTGACAATGGCAAATGTAGTATCCGACCATCTTGAGGCCGGCGAATCATTCTCGATTGCGCCAGTATCCCCGACTACTCCTTGCGACTCCTACAAATTCGAGCTCTGCAATAGCTGCCCGGGCACTGGAGTCATCGAATGATCACCCTTGCCACAAACAGGAACGTCACCAGTTTGGGCTTATTCGCCGTCCCGGAATCTCTGGCTGAATGGGAGCAACTGTTAAAAGACCATTTCAGTAGTCCCAAAATCGGTCTTGGAATTCTGGATATTGACTTTCGTTGCCTCGGAATCAACAAGACCATGGCGCAGATCAATGGAATACCTCATGAAGCACATTTCGGGAGGACGATTCGCGAATTGCTTGGGGATTTCGCCGAATTGCTCGAGCCGTATTTCGAGCGTGTGAGAGAAACGGGGAAAGCGGTATTGAATCGGGAAATAAACGCCATCCTTCCAACACGGACGGAGCCGGGGCATTGGATTGGCCATTACGTTCCCATCAAGGACGGGGACGGCAAGGTTACACACATCGGTTCGGTTGTGATGGAGATTACGGCACCGCAGCAAGTAGAGGAATCGCTCCGGGCAGTCTCGGAGAATCTAAAGGAGCAGAAAAAACGCAATCGCGTGATGACCGAAATGGGCCGCCTCCTGGAATCAAAATGGGACGTGCAGCAGATGTTTTTTAAAGTCTCCGCCAACTTGCGCCAAGTTCTCCGGCAGGAGTACGCGGCGATCTCCCTACACGACGAAAAAAATGGGCAATTAATCCAGCAAGCCATCGACTTTCCCTTGCGGAAGAGTTCGACCGATGTGGGAAAAGTGAGCGCAGCGAAACATCCCGGAGGCAAGGCCTTGCGAGAGCAGGCTTCTTTGATTCTAAACAAAGTAGATATGCAGGCCTTTGACTCCGACGTAACGGATCATTATTTGACGGAGGGACTGCGAACGTTATGTTGTGTGCCGCTAATCCGGCCAAAAGGCGCCGTGGGCGTTCTGGTGCTGGGTAGCACACGAGTGGATGCCTTTAAGGCCGACGATCTGACACTCCTGCAGCAGGTTGCCGCTCAGTTGGCGATTGCACTCGAGAACGCCGCAATTGCCCGCGAAGTCAAACAGCTTAGGACTCGGTTGGCCCGGGAGACGAAGTATCTGGAAGGGAGTGAGAACCAACCTGCACTTCATTTTGCAGGAATCGTGGGAGAGAGCCGGGCTATGCAGAAAATACTGGCTCAAGTGGCAATCGTTGCTGAGAGTAACGCTACTGTGTTGCTGTTAGGAGAAACTGGAACCGGCAAGGGTTTGATCGCCCGCGCGCTCCACCACGCCAGCAAGCGCAAAGATAAAGGCTTTGTCACGTTGAATTGTGCCGCGATTCCAACGGGGCTTTTGGAAAGCGAATTGTTCGGCCACGAAAAGGGTGCATTTACCGGGGCAATACAGCAAAAGGTTGGGCGCCTGGAGTTGGCGGATAAGGGCACGTTGTTTCTAGACGAGATTGGGGAAATCTCTTTGGAACTGCAGCCAAAGTTGCTGCGGGTTTTGCAGGATCATGAGTTCGAGAGGCTGGGAGGGATTCGCACCATCAACGTGGACCTGCGTTTGATCACAGCCACAAATCGGGATCTTGCCAAAAGTGTGGCGGAAAAAGAATTTCGGAGCGACTTGTTCTACCGCTTGAACGTCTTTCCGATTCGGATGCCTCCTCTGCGCGAGAGGCGGGAGGATATTCCCCTGCTGGTTCGATACTTTGTCAGGAAGTTTGCCTACCGGATGGGGAAGATCATTGAGACCGTTCCGAGCGAAACGATGACGGCCCTCATGAATTGGGATTGGGTCGGGAATGTGAGGGAGTTGGAAAATTTCGTCGAACGGTCGGTGATTCTAACGCAAGGCACGGCATTACAAGCACCCCTCGCCGAATTTCAGAAACGCAACCCCAATGCAACAAAAAACTCACTCGAAACTTCCGAAAGGGAACACATTATACGGGTCCTCGCTGAATGTAACGGAATCATCGCGGGATCCAAGGGGGCTGCCTGTCGCCTGGGAGTTAAACGCACAACGCTGCAGTCAAAGATGAAGCGGCTAGGAATCATGCCTCAGGACTACTCTGCCCGTTCGAATTAGGCCATCCTGCCAAAGGCCGTACACGCCTCCAGGCGCCGACCGACGAGCTGGCTGCCGAATGGTCGGCAGAAAACCTGAACTAGGTAGAACCCTACGTCTATTCGTGCGTCTTCTATGTATAACTTAGAGCCGCAAAAAGCGGCGCCCGTCTGGAAGCACACTTGCAACGACACGACTTAATCGGAAAGACGAAGCTCAAAAAATCTTTCCATAAGCGGACGGACGAGCCGTGGCCTCGTCAACAGCGGACTGGTATCGGGGCGTGAATTGTGTTAGTTGCTAAGAGTTTTTCACCGAACAATCTGGTTCGATCCTTCCCGAAAATGGCCAGCCCCGGAGTCAAGCGGGAACAGATTCCCCTTGACGAGGTCTTACGCGGCGAGCCGTTGGATTATGAAGCGAACTGGGCATCTGCTTTGCCCAACACTTCGGAAATTGCCAATCCGAGTATCGGAGTCGATCAAGCGCTACACCAAGTCGGCTCGGGCGAAATTGATCCTTTATATCTGTTTGCTTGCCAAGTGGAATGGGAGCAGCACGCAGATTCAGGCGCTGCCTGGGAAGTTATCTCCGGCGCGCGCGCGCTCAATTCGGATACGAGGGCGCACGCCCGCTCCCTGCTGGAGCGTTTTGATCAATCGCGGGCACATTTTCCGGAGCATGCAAATATCGACTACCGGCGAAACCCTGTTGCGGCACGGGAGGCAGATATGAAGACCCCCTACGGTCTGGATGTCATTGAGAGCTGCATGGGTTGCAAGGCTAGCCGAGAGGGTTTTTTTTGCCGCTTTTCTCCTGGCGTGCTGCGCGCCTTGGATAGCGAGAGCCAGCATATCGTGATGCCGTCGGGGGCGCTGTTGTTTGTGGAGGGGCAGACGCCGCGTGGGGTCTATGTTCTTTGCTCGGGCAAAGTGAAACTGTCCACGACGTCAAGAGAAGGCAAGGTGTTGATCCTGAAGCAGGCCGAGGGAGGAGAGGTTTTAGGACTGAGCGCCGCTATTTCCGGGACCAACTACGAAATGTCGGCGGAGACTTTAATGCCATGCCAGCTGAACTTTATTGCTCGTCAGGATTTGGCGGCGATGATGCAGAACCAGAGCGAAGTGGGCGTGCATGCGGCGCAAGCACTGAGCCGGGAATTCCAGGGCGCCTATCGCGACATCCACGACCTGGTGCTCGCCCGTTCGTCGTCGGGAAAGCTGGCCAGACTCCTCTTGTCATGCGCTTCTCGAGGACCCCGGGAAACGGACGAACAGCGCTTGCGCGCGGTGATGACCCATGAGGAGATGGCGCAGAGGATTGGCTCATCGCGAGAAACAGTCACACGATTACTAAGTCACCTAAAGAAAAAGCGGCTGATTCGGATCGAGGGAGCGACACTGGTAATACGCGACCGCACGGGGCTGGAGGCTCTGGCGTTGTAGCTCTACGATACCGAATTTGAACGCAAATCCGACCTACTTACTTATTGCTAGTTCTAGCTGTTGGAGGATGAGCAGAAGCGAGTTCGTTTTACTGGCACATTAATTAAGGATCTGGTTGCCACGGTAGAACGAGTGGAACGGACAGCGGCCACATCAAAGTTAGACATGGAAGCTCGAACATTTCTGGTGCCACGGCAAATGTGGCCACCAAGGAAAAGTGCGATGCCGCGTCGAACTCAAAGGCCGAAAAGTTCACGCAACCGCTTAGTCTGGGCGCGGCTGACTGGAATCTCGCTTTGCTTCTTGTCATCCATGCGCAATTGATAAGAACTCTTGAACCACGGTATGACTTCACGAATGCGATTGATGTTCACCAGGTAGGAGCGATGGGCCCGCCAGAACAAACTCTGGTCCAGGCTGGCGAGTAGTTCTTCCAAAGTTCGGCAGTTGGAGTGTCCCTCCATGCCAGACGTACCCGCGGTTACCACCGTGATCACTCCATCTTCGATGGAGGCGTAGCAGATTTCCTTCTGGTCCACCAGGAACATTCGCCCAACCGCCTTCAGCAATATCTTTGAGCTTTGCGTTTTAGGCGCTTGCAGCATTCGCACCAGATTGTCAATCTTCTCCGCCGGAAGTTCTTCCGCTTCCTGCTGCGAACGTGCTTTTTGGACAGACTGCGCAACTCGCTTCTTGTCGAAAGGCTTCAGAAGATAATCGACTGCATTCACCTCAAACGCTTTTACCGCATACTGGTCAAAAGCAGTGGCGAATACGATCTTGGGCAACGGGATTTTCTTATCGAGAAGTTTTTTGATCACGCCAAAGCCGTCGAGGCCAGGCATCTGGACATCGAGAAAAACCAGGTCAGGATTGTGTTCCTTGATGAGCTGAATGGCCTCAATCCCATTCTTCCCCTGCGCGACAACATTAACGTCGCCGGAACTCTTCAGGAGATAGGCAAGTTCATCACGCGCGAGTTGCTCATCGTCTACGATCAGTGCGGAAAGCGTCATTCCGTCTCCTAGAGTGAGCAAACTCCAACAGAAAAGTATAGCGACCGTGATTTGCTGCAGTCAACGCGCTCAGTCAGTTGCGGTGACGTAACTTTGATTGTGTAAAAAGCAAGAGGGTGTAAGTTGGCTTTGCCTAGCAAGCAAAAGCCGTCCCGAAAGGAGACCTACACCCAATGGCG
>JBAVZU010000035.1:0-34715 GCA_049588915.1 Candidatus Sulfotelmatobacter sp. | reverse complement strand
GGAATCGGAGTGCCGGGGAACGAAACGCTGGTAAAATAAATGGGCAGTGCAGTAGTTCGTCCGCTTCGTGGGGCTATAGCTCAGTTGGGAGAGCGCGTCGTTCGCAACGACGAGGCCGTCGGTTCGATCCCGACTAGCTCCACCATCTTTCAATCACTTGCATCACCTCCGACAGCCAATCTTGTCACACTTAAAAATTAAATCGGCTCGCGTTGGAGTTGCCTCAAACTTCAAGGCTTTGGGTATTCGTACACGCGGTCACGAATCGAGAACGCGCAGTTATGATACGGACGGCAATCGAATCGTGGAGCGAATCGACAATGATGCCAACAATGCTGGAGATTGAGATTCCTTTACTCAGTGCATTGGAGAAACTTGGCGGCAGCGGTAGACCGAAACAAGTTTATGAAAGCATTACAAAATCTTTCCCGGAACTGACTGAAGCCGACTTATCCGAAAAACTCCAGCGCGGTGAGAGCAAATGGACGAACAGGATTCAGTGGGGTCGGCAAAGGCTGATTGAGAGCGGCGATATGACAAGTCCCAACTATGGCGTTTGGGCAATCACTCCCAAGCGGCTCTTTGAGAGCCCTTAGATCCCCATAGCGCTGGCAACTTCCGGCTTGGAAACCTTTTGAATCAATCAGAATGGTTCACCAATTTCGCTGTCGCCAAGCGGTAGGGCCGGGTCTCGGTGCCTTCCTGGATGTGGCATCTAGCAGACACGGAAAGCGGTACAATCCATAGTTCTTGTCAGAGTAATTGTTACGGTCTGTCTAGCCCAACCCCCATGACGCAGGCTCTCACAGTAGCCGAATTCGTAGCCCGTTGGCAGCGGTCCACGCTTTCGGAACGTTCTGCGGCGCAGTCCCACTTCATCGATCTTTGCGAAATGCTCGCCCAGCCACGCCCTGCCGAAGTGGATCAGGAGGGTAACTCCTACACCTTCGAAAAAGGTGTCTCGAAGGTCTCAGGGGGAGACGGCTTCGCCGACGTTTGGATGCGTGGGTATTTTGCTTGGGAATACAAGGGCAAACACAAAGACCTGAACGCGGCGTACCAGCAACTACTTCAATATCGTGAAGACCTCGATAACCCGCCGCTGCTAGTGGTTTGCGACCTCGACCGTTTCGAAGTCCACACCAACTACACCAATACGCAGAAGCAGATTTTCGCCTTTGAGTTAGCTAACCTTATCGAGAATCAGCCGACCACCACCTGCTCGCTACCGCCGCTTGAAGTCTTGCGGGCCTTGTTCACTGACCCGGGAAAATTGAAGCCCGGACAGACCACAGATCAAGTCACTGAGGCAGCCGCCGCACAGTTCTCCCGACTAGCCGAGAGCCTGCGGTCTCGTGGCGTCCCGTCCGAGCGCGCGGCGCACTTTCTGATGCGATTATTGTTCTGCCTCTTTTCCGAAGACATCGGTCTTCTGCCCAATAAGCTTTTCTCTCGGCTCGTGGAGTCGAACTTGCAGCGGCCTGCCGAGTTCACGAAAAGACTGAAACAGTTGTTCAGCGCTATGGCTGGGGACCAAGGTTCCTTCGGCGAGCACGACATCCCTTATTTTGATGGAGGATTGTTTTCTGATGACGAAGCTTACGATCTGACCAGAGACGATCTAGCTGTACTCGCGCTTTCCTCCATGCTGGACTGGTCTAGTATCGAACCCGCGATCTTCGGTACGCTGTTTGAACGCGGCCTCGATCCCGACAAACGGTCACAGTTGGGGGCGCACTATACGAGCGAAGCGGACATCCGACTGATTGTTGAGCCGGTCCTGATGGAACCTCTGCGCCGCCGCTGGGCTGAGGTCGAGAAAAAGGCTACGGAGATTATTGAGAAGTCAAAGGCACTACAGAAAGCAGGGCAAACTAAGTCACGCAAGGCGCTCAACGATTTGCTGATGGGCTTTGCTGTGGAGTTGTCAAAAGTGCGGGTGCTCGATCCTGCTTGTGGCAGTGGCAACTTTCTCTATGTAGCTCTTAAGCAGATTCTCGACCTCGAAAAAAAAGTTAGTCTCTTCGCCGCTACTAATGGTCTCTCGGGGCTGTTACCCCGCTCTAGTCCAGAGCAACTTTACGGCATCGAGACCAACGTTTACGCACACGAACTCGCTTCCGTTGTCGTCTGGATTGGCTACATCCAATGGCAGCACGATAACGGCTTCAACTTCGGTTCGCACCCAATCCTGAAACCGCTCAAGAACATCAAGCGCATGGATGCCGTACTCGCCTACGATGAAGGTCGGCCAGTGTAACCGACATGGCCAGAGGCAGACATCATCATCGGCAATCCTCCGTTTCTCGGAGACCGGAAAATGCGTGGTGAACTCGGAGACGAATACGTGATCGCACTGCGCACGCTATATCAAAGCCGCGTGCCTGGCGGTGCGGATTTGGTCACGTACTGGTTCGAGCGAGCACGGGCGGCGATAGAGACGGGCAAGACAAAGCGCGCGGGTCTCTTGGCGACACAAGCGATACGCGGCGGTGCAAACCGAACAGTGCTGGAACGAATCCTTGAAAGCGGCGGTATCTTCATGGCCTGGAGTGATCGCGATTGGATTCTCGACGGTGCGAATGTTCGCGTTTCGATAGTTGGCTTCGATGACGGTTCGCAGAAAATGCGATTGCTAGACAACTTGCCAGTAGAGAAGATCAACGCCAATCTCACCAGTGAGGCGGATACTACCACGGCTGTGCCGCTCCCTGAAAATGCCCGCATCTGTTTCATAGGCGCATCCCCGCACGGGCGTTTCGATATCGACGATTCGACAGCGCACAAAATGCTCGCCTTGCCGTTGAACGTAAATGGCCGTCCAAATTCTGACGTGGTGAGACCCGTCGCGAGCGGCGCTGATCTTGTCCGAGTTTCTCGCAATGTATGGACTATTGATTTCGGAACGGAGATGACGGAGGAACAAGCGGCACAATACGAAGCGCCGTTTGAACATGTGAAGGCTACCGTGTACCCGATGAGAAAAAACAATCATCGCGATTGCTACCGGCTGAAATGGTGGCTTTACGCGGAGCCACAATCGGGAATGAGAAAAGCGATTGAATCTCTTTCGCGCTACATTGCGACTCCGCGAGTCTCGAAACACAGGGTCTTCGTTTGGCAGGTGCCAGCGGTCCTTTGCAATGATGCGACTGTCGTTATCACTCGCGGCGATGACTATTTTTTCGGGGTCTTGCATTCGCGTTTGCACGAAGTATGGGCACGGGCACAAGGTACGCAACTCCGGGAGGTCGAAAGCGGTTTTCGTTACACCCCCACCTCCACCTTTGAAACCTTCGCCTTTCCGTGGCCGCCTGGAAAAGAACCGAAGGATGATCCGCGTGTCGAAGCAATCGCACGGGCTGCGCGTGAACTAGTGAGCAAACGCGATTACTGGCTCAACCCATTGGATGCCTCTGCGACGGAATTGAAAAAGCGGACGCTGACAAGCCTGTATAACGAGAATCCGACGTGGTTACAGGACGCTCACCGCAACTTAGACGAAGCCGTGTTTGCGGCTTATGACTGGCCGAAGGAAATGACCGACCAAGGCATCCTGACGCGACTTCTTCGATTGAATGAGCAACGGTTCATGTGACTGTGTACCGCGTAGGAATCATCGGTACGGACACAGCGGCTGAGTTATTCGAAAGCGATAAGACTACGCTTCAGTCGGGGCCGGACCTGCCCGCCACCACTGTTGCGGTCGAGCCGCGTCGCTGTCTACTGAATTCGGTGCAAAGGTCAGAGACGATAGCGCAATTGTTGCAGCGGTCACAGTTATTAAGGCCGTCCCCGCTCAGTTGAATCTTGCGTTTCTTGTCGTCGCTACCCGCATCGCTCAGCCGCTCGGCCCCAAACCAATCAATTCATCCTGATAAGAGAATGGGACGGGGTCCACAGTGGCAACCCACTATGCCGCGCTGGGTCAGAGTGGCCAGATCAGTTTAGTTTGTTTCGAAAAGTGTGATCCAGATCACTCTCCGAAGTGATGCACCTCATAGCAGCTTGTTCAAACTGACAGCTAGTATCCAGCATCTTGGGAAATTAGAGAAACCTAAGAACTTCTCGAAATAAATGCGGGGTGATTTCATATGAGGAAAGCCGGATTTCTTTTGCTTGCCGCGGTACCGGTCATCGTTTTGCTGCTGATTTCCGCCGTTAATCCGCCCAAGGTAACGGCGGTTCCCAGCTACGCGCGGCAAACGGGTTTGGCCTGCAGTGGCTGCCACTATGCGCCCCCGGAGCTCAACCCTGCTGGACGACGCTTCAAGCTGCTCGGATATGTCGATCGAGCGGATGAGACCAAAGTTATCAAGACGGATGGAGGGAAAAAGCGCGCCGCGCTCGATCTTCTCGCTTCGCTACCGCTTTCCGTAATGCTTGAAACCTCATTTACTTCCACCAAGTCGCCACTACCGACGTCCCAGAATGGCTCTTTTGAGTTTCCTCAGGACGTCTCGCTCTTTCTTTCGGGAGCATGGACCAGCAACGTCGGCAGCTTTCTGCAGGTGACTTACGATACACAGGACGACCATTTCACCAGCGACAACACAGATATCCGCTACGCGAATAGGACGAAACTGAGCGGCAAGGAGCTGGTTTACGGCCTCGACCTTAATAACAATCCCACCGTAGAGGATCTTTGGAACAGCACGCCGGCCTGGGGTTTTCCGTGGATCTCCAGCGATTTCGCACCCACTCCGGCCGCCTCCCCCATCATTAACGGTGGACTTGCCCAGGATGTTGCCGGGCTCGGTGCCTTTGCCATGTGGGACAACCATATTTATGTGGACGCAGCTATTTATCGCTCGGAACACGTCGACGGTCCTCAGCCGAATCCAGGGGATGGTTCCACCAATAATATTCGTGGTATTGCGCCGTACTGGCGGGTTGCTTATCAGCAACTGACTGCGAAGACTCAGTATGAGGTGGGCACTTACGGCATTCACGTGCGGAACACCGCACTCACCGGTCCCGGCCCGCAGGATGAGTACACCGACTTTGCATTTGATACTCAGATCGACCGGACCCTGTTCCGCACAGATGTGCTTTCATTCCGGGGCACATTTATCCACGAAAATTCCGATTTGTTGGCCAGCGGGTTCGGATCAAATCACCTGAATACTGTCCTAGCAAATGCCGAATATCATTTCGGCAATCGCTATACCGGCACATTCGGTGTATTCAATACCGGCGGCACAGTGAATCCGGGGCTGTACCCGCCTGCCGCAGTGAGCGGGAGCGCCAATGGAGACCCGCGGGGCGCAGGCTATATAGCTAACCTTTCATACTGGCCCTGGCAAAACCTGCAACTGGCCGCCCAATACACCGGATACACCCGCTTCAACGGTGGCTCGACCAACTACGACGGATCAGGCCGCAATGCGAGCGCAAACAACACGATTTATCTGGACGCGAAGTTCATTTTTTGAAACCCAGGTCATGAATTGCAAATTCAAAGGAGAAAACGCAATGAAGTTGAAGGCATTGATATTGATCGTTGTGATGGCCGGTTTGTGCACCTCGGCCTGGGCTGGCGATATCGAGGGCAAGGTTTCGGGAATGAAAGGGCAGTCGGTGGTTTACGTCGACACAATCGCCGGGAAAACGTTCCCTGCACCCACACAGCATCCAGTGGTTGATCAAAAAGGACTGATGTTCGTTCCACACATCATCGCGGTGCAACAGGGCACGACAGTCGAGTTCCTGAATAGCGACAGCGTGCAACACAACGTCTTCTGGACCGCGATCGGCAGTGATAAGAAAGCCGGCCACAATCTGGGAACGTGGCCGAAGGGTGAGAAGCGGCCATTTACGTTTGATAAAGCTGGTGTCGTACCGCTGCTCTGCAATGTACATCCGGAAATGGCGGGGTACATCATCGTCAGCCCGACTCCGTATTTTGCCGAAACTGACGACGCCGGTAGTTACAAAATCAAAGACATTCCCGACGGCAGCTACACGCTTACCGTTTGGCACGAAGGCGCCAAGAATCAATCCAAGCCGGTCACGGTTTCCGGTGGAAGCAAAGCGGATTTCACCCTGAGCAAGTAAGGATTAGGAAGCGAGGAGCGAAAGCGCTGGCTCAAACTGGCTTCGTTTCTCGCATCTCTTTTGCGTCTATGTCCTCTGACTCTGCCTATCACTCGAAAACGGTCCGCAATGCTGAAGCGATTCAAGAACAAAAAAGTCGATGGGGATTGGCTGAACAGCAACTTTCCCTGCATGATGGCCTGCCCGGCGCACACCAATGCCGGACGCTATGTAGGCCTGATTGCCGACAACCGCTTCGAGGAAGCGTACCGGTTGGCGCGAGAACCCAACCCGCTGGCGAGCATTTGCGGACGGGTCTGCGCGCATCCGTGCGAAACGGCCTGCCGACGCGGCGAGATCGATCGTCCGATTTCAATCCGGGCGCTGAAGCGTTTTCTCACCGAGCAATATGGACCGGAGTCGAAGCATCCCATCAACGTCAATGAAGGGCGTGGACAGAAGAAACTACCTTACAAGGTCGCAGTTATCGGAGGCGGACCGGTTGGACTATCGGCGGCGCACGATCTCGCGCTAATGGGGTACGCAGTTACGATTTTCGAAGCCGCTCCGGTGGCTGGCGGAATGTTGTACCTGGGAATTCCAGAATACCGTTTGCCTCGCGATGTAGTAGAAGCCCAAGTGCGCGAGATTCTTGAAACCGGCGACATCACTCTCAAGCTGAACCAGGCAGCAGGGCGTGACTTTTCCATTTCTGATCTGCGCCAGCAGGGCTTCGACGCGATTCTAGTGGCTGTCGGCGCCCACCGCAGCCGCGATCTTAGCATTCCCGGTGTCGATCTCGACGGCGTCTATAAGGGCATCGATTTCCTGCTCAACGTGAATCTCGGCTACAAGTTCACCATCGGGAAAAAGGTAATCGTTATCGGCGGCGGCAACGTTGCCATGGACGTGGCGCGCTCGGCAGCGCGCGAAGTTGTCAAGCAACACGCCGCTGGCGTTCAAGAGGTCGAGCCGTCGGCGGAAAATGTTTCGGCGGTGGCCACGAAAGAGATGGTGGACATCTCCCTTTCTGCCTTGCGCATGGGTGCGCAAGAAGTGAACCTGGTCTGCCTGGAGCGCCGCAATGAAATGCCTGCCGCGCTCGAAGAGATCGAAGAAGCCGAAGAGGAAGGCATCATTATTCATCCCGGCCTTGGACCGAAGCGGATCGTCGGCAAAGACGGCAAGGTCTCCGCTCTCGAGACGCTCAAGACCAAATGGGTCTTCGACGAAAACAAGCGATTCAATCCTGCCTTCTATGAGAATAGCGAGACTCAGATCGAGTGCGACACCCTCATCATGGCGATCGGGCAAGCTCCGCGGCTCGATTTCTTCACGCCGGAAGATAAGGTCGAACTATCGCCGCGCGGTCTGATTGCCGTTAATCCGCAGACTTTGATGACGTCTGCGACCGGAATCTTTGCCGGAGGCGATTGCGTTTTCGGACCGCGCCTCATTATCGATAGCGTCGGCGACGGTAAGCGCGCGGCCGTGGGCATTGATGAATTCCTTCGCGGCGGGAAACATCCGGACCCGATCATCGAAGTGGAAGTGCTCAAGCGGCACACGATGCCGCTTGGTTATCTTGATATTAACCGCCAGCCGGTACCCATGCTTCCTCTGGAGCGCCGCACCGGCGTTACCGAAGTTGAGGTCGGCTACGACGCTCAGAGCGCCATGGCGGAAGCCCAGCGTTGCCTGCACTGTTGGACCAACACCATCTTTGAAGGAACTCCGGAAGACGGCAGCATGTGCATTCTGTGTGGCGGCTGCGTGGATGTGTGCCCGGAGAAATGCCTGGAACTAGTTTCACTCGACCGGATTGCCTTCGAGCCGCAGACTATAGAGCACATTCGCGACAATCAGGAATGCTTCGGCGTGGAACTCGACGAAGTGGCTGCCGACGAACTGGGCGTGGTTACCGGAGCGGCAATGTTGAAAGACGAGACGCGCTGCATTCGCTGCGGCCTTTGCGCAATGCGCTGCCCGGTGGGAACTATCACAATGGAGTCATATAACCTGCTTCCCGCCGAGCCGACCGGGCTGATCTCAATTGCCGCGATCGGAGCAGGGCTACAGAAATAGGCAAGGAACTTATGGCAGAAGAACAGAAGAATACCAGCGCGGAATGTGCAACGGATGTGAATCGCCGCCAGTTTTTCGCCAAGCTGGGACTCGGTTCCCTAGGCATCGCAGCGGCCGGCACGGCGGCATTCGCATATCAATATCTCCAGCCCAATGTGCTCTATGAGCCATCGCCCGTAGTGAATCAAGGAAAACCCGACCGCTACCCATTGGATTCAGTCACGCTCGACGTGAACGCCGGCATCTACATCATCCACTCGCAAGAAGGTTACTTTTCACTCAGCGCGGTGTGTACACATCTGGGTTGCCTGACTGCGTGGAAACCGGAGTTGGGAATCATTGCCTGCCCGTGCCACGGCAGCAAGTTTTTTGTCCATACCGATGATGGTCACAAGCCGGGAGACAAGATCGAGGGCCCCGCTCCCCGGCCGCTACCCTGGAAGCGGATATGGCTGGATGACGACGGCGACCTTCTGGTCGATCGCTCTACCGATGTCCCGCCGTTAGCGCGCGACTCTTTTGTGAGGATCTGATATGGCGAAAACCGCTGACCAATACTTCGACGATTTGCGCGCCACACGCGTGTGGCGGTCGATCTTCCGCAGTGGGGCGGGTTCCAGCACGCTTAAGCGCGCGCTCGCAATTCAGCAGAATGTCTTCCTGCACTTGTTTTCCACCAAAGTGCGCACCCGAATGTTGAGCTTCAGCGCGACCTGGTATCTGGGAACGCTGACGCTGGGCACATTCTTTATTCTCGTCGCGACCGGCATTCCACTGATGCTCTATTATCACCCCTCGGCGCCGCAGGCATATAACGACACGAAAGATCTGCAGTTCGTCGTTTCCTCGGGCTTGTTTCTTCGCAATCTCCATCGCTGGTCGGCGCACGCGATGGTGTTTCTCGTGTTCGCCCACATGTTCAAAGTCTTCTATCGCGGAGCGTATCGCACTCCACGCGAATTCAACTGGGTCATCGGAGTCGTTCTGCTGCTGATTACCCTTCTGCTCAGCTACACCGGTTATCTCCTTCCGTGGGATCAACTGGCTTACTGGGCGATCACGGTGGGCTCGAACATCGCTTCGGCGACACCGATCATCGGTGACAAGATTCACTTCTTGCTGCTGGGCGGCAACACAGTCAACGCTAATGCTTTGCTGCGCTTCTATGTGTTGCATTGCATGATTCTCCCGCTGACAGCGATGTTCTTCGTCGCCATCCATTTCTGGCGCATTCGCAAGGACGGCGGCCTCTACGCCCATTCCAGCGAACCTGCGGTGCGTCGCGGCAATGCCACAGCGCATGAAAATGAAAAGGAGGCGCACTAATGGCAGAGTCTAAGGATTTCGTCGCAGGCGTCGACTCGAATGCAAAAAAATCTCCACGCCGGATCGTTTTCATTACACGCAGAACTTCCGCGCAAGTAAAAGCGGAGAGCGAAGACCAGATACAAACCTTTCCCGAAGTGTTGTTCCGCGCCGCGGTCGCCATTCAAGTGCTCGCCATCGCATTGGTTGCGACGGCCCTGATGTTCAACGCGCCTCTCGAGGGTCTGGCTGATCCCTCGCACACACCGAATCCGGCGAAGGCACCCTGGTATTTTCTTGGCCTGCAGGAAATGCTGCATTATTTTCCGCCAGTGGTCGCAGGGGTACTGGCGCCGGGGTTGGTTGTAATGGCGCTCATCGTAATTCCGTACTTCAAAGTAAACATCGAAGCCGAAGGTCTGTTTACGAAAGACCGGGCGAAGCGCGTTCGCATCTTTTACGTGGTTTCTGCCCTATTGATGGCCTTCCTGGCTTGGTTTCACGTTGTGGCGGCCCTAATCCCGACTTTGATTATGGTCGGTCTGATGATCGTGGCGTCTAAGAGTTCTGTGCAGTCGTCCTCGCCTTTCCGCCGTTATCTTGCGGCAAGACCGCTTTCCTATTGGGTGATGACATGGTTCTTATTCGAACTGGCAGTCCTTACCGCCATCGGCACATTTTTCCGCGGACCGGGCTGGGCCTGGGTCTTGCCGTGGAGGTCCTATTAAGGATGCGTCGCATATGAAACAAAAGCTAACCTCGCTGTGGCAAAAATTGTTCGGCGATAGTGCTCGCGCGTTCGGCGTGGTCAGCGTGGTGTTTATGTTCTCGATCGCCATTGCTCCAGCAAAAAATTACTTCAGCGAGTGGCGTCATTATCAGCATGGCTATCTTAAGATGATCCGCAACCGCAGCGATGCCAACACTCTGCAGCGCCATTTCGAGAGCGGCATCCAACAGATCTGGCTGCCCGAACTCGGAGTGGTTGACCGCTGCACCAGTTGCCACGTGGGGATGAAGGAGGCCTCACTCTCGGACGTTTCCAGCCAACCCTTCCGTCCGCACCCGGTCATTCCTCACAAGCTTGATCAATTCGGATGCACTGTATGTCATCGCGGACAGGGTGCCGCAACAACAGTGGCCGAAGCGCACAACAGCACGCTGGCATGGGAGCAGCCAATTCTTCCCGCCAAGTACATCGAATCCTCGTGCGGAGAGTGCCATCGCGGCTCGCTGCCCGGAACTCCAGTGTTGAATGAGGGACGACGCCTCCTATCGCGCTACGGTTGCGTGAACTGCCACATGGTGAAACTGCCGGACGGAACCACGATGAAGGCGTCCGACGACCCACCATCGCTTTTGCACATCGCGGATAAGAGCACGAGGGAGTGGATTTATGCATGGCTGAAGGACCCGCAAGCCTACGCCTCCGCGGCAACCATGCCGAATTTCAAGCTGACCGAGGACGATGCCCGCGACATTTCCGCCTTTCTGATCGCCAACAGCACACCGTTGCCAGGAGATAGTGTCACTCTTTCGGCCAAGCCCGCCTCCGACCCCGCCGCCGGAGCAAGTCTCTATGGCGAATCCTTTTGCGCTTCCTGCCACGCCGTGCAGAATGCCGCCGGAAATTTGGTGGGAGGCAACGTTGGACCGGAACTGACCAAAGTCGGCAGCAAGGTAAAGCCGGAATGGCTGCAGTCTTGGCTGCAGAACCCGCGCAACTACGATCCCGGTACTACCATGCCGCATTACCGTTTCAACGATGGTCAAGTGGCGACTCTCTCCACATTTCTTCTGGCCAAGACCGATTCCGATCTGCTCGCCAATGTTCATCTGGAAGCAGCAACGCCCCAGCAGATCGCACACGGCAAGCGCCTCGTTTCCGACTACGGTTGCGCCTCGTGTCACGAAATTGCCGGCATTAAGAAGCCGGAGAACTTTGCGCCGGAGCTCAGCCGTATCGGCAGCAAGTCTATTACCCAACTCATTTTCCTTCCTGGAATGCCACACACACTGCCCGATTACATTGCGGGCAAGATCAAACAGCCGCGGGCATTCTCGCCCGGTTTGAGAATGCCGCAGTACAGCTTCACGCCGGCACAGATTGATTCTCTGACCACGGCGTTGCTTGCATTGAACGAACATTCCCCCACGCTTCCCGCATCTTTGGCTGTTCCTGCGGGTGCGGAATCGAACTACCAGCCAGCTGGCAAAGCAGGAAAGTTGATGTCGGACCTAGCCTGCTTCAGCTGTCACCGGATCAACGGTCATGGCGGCGATATGGCGCCCGACCTTACTTGGGAGGGCAGCTCCGTGCAGCGAGACTGGCTGGTCCAGTTCTTCAAAAATCCCGGCACATTGCGCCCCGCGCTGATTCGGCGCATGCCGCGGTTTAATTTGACGGACAGTGAAGCCAACGAACTCACCGACTACATCATGACTGTCTATCAAAATCCAGCCGTAGACCGCGACTCCATGCCGCTGAGCGGTTACTCGCAAGGCGAGATTGAATTGGGCAAACAGCTTTTCTACAGCAAGTATTCTTGCCAGGGTTGCCACATTGTCGATACGAAGACAGACAAGGGCTACATCGGCCCAACTCTGACGCAGGTCGGCTCGCGCCTGACAGCCGCCTGGATTTATCAGTGGATGAAGAATCCGCAGGCACTGCGGCCCGGCACGATCGAACCAAATCGCGCCATGAGCGAGGAAGATGCCCGCGCCCTCACTGCGTTCCTCATCTCGCTAAAGGGCGGAGCCACAAAGGAGACCGCAAAGAAATGAATCGACGCTCCTCGGCCAATTTCATCTTATGGACCGCAATCCTGGCATCAACCTTGTCGGTGTCTTGTTCACGCAAGAGCAGTTCCGTGCAGCTACCCAAACCCACCGCATTCGGCGCCGCGATCGTCGAATCCAGCGGTGGAAAGCAGGTGGCGCAGACGGGAGCGTTGCTGCCTCAGCCACTGGTTGTCCAAGTCAATGACCAACAGGGGAACGCTGTTCCCGGCGCTTTAGTCGAGTTTCAGGCCGCTTCAGAAGTTATTTTTGATCCGTCCAATGGTCTTACCGATTCCAGCGGCCAGGTTACGTCGAACGTGTCGCTTGGAGGAATGGCGGGCCGCTATCAGATCACGGCATCAACAACTGACAAATCGAAGAAGCGGATTGAACTCAAGATCGAAGAAATCGCACTGGGCTACCAGCAGACGCTCGGGAGCGATCTCAACTTGCAATACTGCGATCGCTGCCACAATCCAGAGTCGACCGTCGAGCGTGTTTCAAACTACGACAACCTCGAGGTGAAACCCCACCCCTTCAGTGAGGGAGACACGTTGAACAAGATGAGCGATGCCGATCTCACTGCGATCATCACTTACGGCGGGCCGGCGCTTAACAAATCGGCGCTCATGCCGGCATGGGGAAATACTCTGAGCAAGTCGGACACCCAGGCACTAATTTCTTATATCCGGGCTATAGCCGATCCCGCGTCTCGTAGTGCCGGGCCGGTCTATACAAGGAACTAGTCCCAATGAACACTGAGTTTATGAATGCCGGGCGACCCACACAGTGGGGGTAAAGTCTGGGAGGCACCGCATCGGGAGATCGGCAAGCCAGGGGAGAATCGTGGAGAAGTAATCGCGCACCGGGACTTGCAGCCGACGGCAGCTTTCCACGACCGAGAGAATCGCCGCAACCTTCGGTGCCGTTTGTGGGCTGCCGATGTGCAACCAATTCTTTCGACCAAGAGCCGCCGGACGCATGGAGTTCTCCGCCAGCGAGAGCGTACTGGCAGGCCTTGCTAGGGTCAAGTCAATGAGACGCTGCCATCTATCGCAAGCCCCACGCTTGTGGGTTACCAACAACCAGTACGCCGATTCGGAACGGTGAGATTCTACGATAGGTTTGTTTTTCGCATCGTTGTTAAGCGAGTGCAGACCGTTTAACGATTGCCATCGATGCTCAGGTTTACTCGAGAGAGACCTACCTTGGCAGCTTGATTGCCAGGATCGAGGTGCAAGATGATGGTGTATTCGTTACGGCTCGATTCGTAGTCACCGGAACCGGCATCCGATTCGGCTTTCTTGAGGAGTAAAGGAATGTCTCTGGCGGTGAAGCCTTCAAATTCGCTTACGGCCTTTACTTCCGGAGGCCTTGAAGGAGTTTGAGCTGGCTTTGGCGCCTCTGGCTTTCGGCTGGCGCCGCCAGCGGTGGGCGTCGGATTCGCACGCCCTACCGAATGGGATCCCACCGAAGTAGAATTGCCTGGTACCTGTTGGCTGGAAGGCTGCTGCGAACCGCTGGAGTTTGCCGCCGCCGATCGTTTGTGCAGCGCGGAACCGGCATAAGCAGTCGCCAGAGCCAGAATTACCAGCGCAGCGCCCGAGACGAGAAGCCGGTGAGAAGCCATCCAGCTGACTTCGTTTTCCTCGGGGTCAAGCGCTGACAACCTGGCAGCGGGTAAAGCCGTTTCCTCAAACTCTGCGGATTGCGTATCCGGCGGCGGAGGGGCGAGCGGTGTTTCTTCAGCGACCGGGAGAGGCTCCGGTTCATCGACCACCGGTTGTCTGAGAACCGCCTCTTGCAGATGGGTTGCGAATAACGCATAGGCTTCTGGCGCGGTCCAGAGAAGTTCGGCGTCGACGCTGGTCCCCGGATTCGCATCGGCACTCAACGGTCGGAACTGTACTCCGGGTAAATCACGAAGATGCTCGTAGGTTTCCCGGCTCACAAATATTTGGCCGGGCTGGGCCTGGCGCAGCAGAGAGGAAGCAGGGGAGAGTGAAGCGGAATCCCCTTCGCGGAAAGGCCGAAAGTCAACGGGCCGATGGACGGCGATGGCAGCGCCGAAACAATCGTTGGGGCGCTGCTTTGAAAATTCCGTCACGGAACGCTCGATGGATTTTGCGGCCTTCATCGCTTGTGCCGCGCTGCTAAAGTGAGCCGACAATCCTGATCGCAGTTCGTCCGCTGGAACACCTTGAGCAGCGGCGAGCACGTCGCCGATCAGTAAAACGAGGCTACTATCTGTGTTCCATGAAACATCCGCCGAGTTACTCCGTAACTGGGCAGGGGTCCACAGGCGGATGGAGATATCCGCAGCCTCCGAAAAGGGCTGGCGATTGACGCCTTCCGCCTTCGGTTCATGGCTCGACCAGAGAGCTTGATGTCCCGTATTCATATCTTTCGAGTGTTACGTCGAATCGCAATCTGCGGAGCTGGTCAAAATCGAGCCTCGAGCCGCGCGCCCTTCGCTGCCTCGGCAAGACAGCCAGCTTACGGCAAAAGAGTGCTGCGCGCAAATTCCACCGAAGTGGGGGTTCTTGAAATGAACACACGAAACCGGCAAAGGGGCCGGCTCGTCCGCTGCTGGGCCGGTTCCATACTTGACTTCAACACATCTGTGAGTATCATGGGCGGTACCTCTGGCAGCCCAGTGGCTCAATGCTTCGAGCCTCACTGGCGGCGCGAGCTTCCGGGAAAAATATGGCGTCATCGCTTCGTGGTTGTTCGTCTTGCGCGTTTCGGGTCCTTGTGTGCACTGCGGTCGCAGTATCGCTTTTGAGTTCGATTCCTCCAACCGGTGTGGGCGCGAAGGAAGCGCCGCTTAACGCTATCGAACTGTATGATGGGCCAAACGGGGCGGCTTACGTCCAGATTGCCGATTTCACTATCAATGGCAAGGTGGAGGTGAGGGCTTGCCTGGACGGCGAAAAAATTGACAAATCAGCTTATTCGAAGTTGGGCAAAGTGCTGCTGGCAGGGGCAACCTCAATAGAGCGCAGGGCGGACGGAGTGATGACCCTCACACGGGACTCGGTTGCCTCCTGTGTGGTTCCCGCAAACCTGAAACTGGAGAAGAATGAAGGGTCAACGCCGGCGGAACTGGCCGATCTTGCGGTAGTTCAAGGTCGTGTGGTGAGTTCCTCGCCGGCAGGAGTAGTGGCGCCTCAACCGCTAAAACCTGGGGTGCAGATTCAATTCGTTGCTGCCCCTGATGAAGAATTAGCCGAATACCTTCGAGCCGAGCGGGCTCACTCAATTCCGGGATGGCTGAATTATCTTGGCAAGTACCGGACATCTTCCCATGCGAGTCAGGCCAAAGAATCGCTGGCGGTGCTGCTGGTGAAGGAGGGCGAGGACCATCTGGCGGCATTTCAAAAATCGGCCAGCACCACGGCTCCGGCCTATGCGGAGTTGAAAACGGCGAAGCTGCGGTCCGATGATGCGCTGTCTCTGGCACCGTCATTGGCGCCAGCATTGAAGTTGCGAGACGAAGTGCGGCTGGAACTGGCCGCGATAACAGAGAAGGGCCGCACCCAATTTCAGGCCTATAAAGCCGCCTTGGCTGGGCATACTCCGGGTTATGCTCATTTACCGCAGGCGCGCGAACTGACGGCTCAGGCAATTGAAATCGACCCGCAGTTTGATCAGGCGCAAGCCTTGCAAGCAAATATCGCCGCGGAGAGCCGCTCGCTGGAATCAACTCTGGTCACCAGCGAAAACCTGAAGGTCAAGCAGAAGTACGATGAAGCGTTAACCGCCATTTCTCCATATATATCTTTTGCCGACGAAGAGCCGCGCATCGGCGCGATTGTAGATGCCGCCTACAAATTTCACTTTGAGCAGGGAGCTAAATTCGCGAGCAGCGAAAAATGGCAGGATGCGGTTCATGAACTTCGCCGAGCCAATGAAATCAAGAAAACGCCGGAAGCTGCGGCGGCTCTGAAGAAAGACGAACAAAGCCTCGAGATCGCGACCACTCGCGGGGATGCCGATGCTGCGCTGGCCAAGAGCACGGCTTTCGAAGGACAGAAGCAATACATCGCCGCTTACGAAGTATTGGCCGATCTTCCCCCCGCCTCGCGGGCGTTAGTAGCCGACCGCATGCAGGCGCTCCGAGACATTTACATCAAGAGCGCCACGGACGAAGCGAAGATTTTGCAAGCGGCACATACGCCGATTCATGGCCGGAACGACGAAGTGGAAGCCGAGCACGCCTACGACCTGCTGGAGGGCGCCTACAGCGCGAGCGGCGAAGAGGATAAGAATCTCAAGCTGCGTGTCGACTTGCTGGCTGAGACCATCAGCGATCATTACCTCGAAGTAGCCAGACGTTACCTGCAAAAGCCGCTCGGTTCGGGAGTGGGTTTGGCATGGCTTTATCTCGACTTGGCGCAACAGTACAAGTCGAATCGCGACGATGTTCGCGACGAGCGGACAAAAAATAACTCGCTTTACCAGATGCGCTCAAAACTGTCGATTCGCGTGGTGTTTCGCGACCAGACATCCCGCCGCGACAGCGCTGGTTTTGCCGAACAACTGTCGGACGCAATCGCCACCGGCCTGGAGACTTTATCACTGCATGTGCGGGTCGTACGTCCCAACGACACTACCAGCGTCGAGCCTAATTTCCAACTGGGAGGCGATGTTTTGGAGCACCGCGCTACCGTAGTTTCCACGGTGGAGGCAAAGGAGTCGAAATACCGCTTCAGTTCACGCGATGTTCCCAACGAAGCGTGGAACAAAGCAAATCGGGACTACGAAGCTGCGAACCAGGAACTGCAGAGTGCCCAAAAAGCGTTGGAAGGAGCCCAGGCGCACGGCAAGAAAAAAGAAATATCCGACGCCAACGACAGGGTGACGGCGGCTGAGCAGAAGGCTCAGGACGCTCATAAGAAGCTGGATTCGATCCCTAAAACCAATCCTGAAGATATCGTCAAGCCTTACAGCTATACGAAGCGGTCGATCGACCTTAAAGCCGTGGTGGAACTGGCGTTTCGCGTTGTGGATTCCTCGGGTGGCGTCACCGATGTGGTGCCCGCTTTTAAGAAAGAGAATCATATTACTGCGGTTGTTCTGGAGAATGTGAAACCGGAAGACACAGAAGGGGTCAAGGCGCAAGGCTCAGTTCCGGATGAAACCCAGTACCTCAGCGATGTTGAAATAGAAGCGCGCGAGGCCCTGATCAAAACGGCGCGGGAGAAAGTGGAAGGCTTGCCCGCAAGGATTCTGGAACAGGCGCGTAAACGAGTTCAGGATGGCGACCTCGACGGAGCGGCTGAGGGCTACATTCTCTATCTGAATGCGACGCCTGAAGGTGAAACAAAAGAACGCGCCGAAGGCAAAAAATTTCTCTGGGATAACTTCAACATACGCTGGGTGGCGAACTAAGCGCTGTAGAAATTTTCTCGTGGAACAATCACAAGTTGGCAGGAGAGCTTGAGCACCAAACCCCTAACGCGAATCGGAAAGTACGAAGTAACCGGCCTCCTCGGCCGGGGCGGGATGGGTCTGGTCTACCGCGCTTTCGATAAGCATCTGGGCCGCGAAGTCGCGATCAAAACCATCACGGAAGGCTTCGCCGGCGACCCGGAAATGCTGGAGCGCTTCTATCGTGAAGCGGCCAAGACGGGAATGTTGAAACATCCCAACATTGTGACGGTCTACGACTTGGGCGAACAAGAAGGCTTTCCGTACATCGTGATGGAGTACGTAGCCGGCGAAGCTTTGGATCGGGTGATCCAGTCCGCGCGTCCCCTTGCTCTGGTCTTCCGGCTGAAAGTCATCGAACAGGTGTGCTCGGCGCTGGCTTACGCGCACCGCAATGACGTCATTCATCGTGATGTAAAGCCGGCCAACGTCATCGTGCAACCTGATGGCGTGGCCAAGTTGCTGGATTTTGGAATTGCCCGGCAGGAAAAACAGGAGCGCGGGCTCACCCGCACTGGGAACGTAATTGGAACCATTCATTACATGGCCCCGGAACGGTTGCGGGACCGGGCGTTCGACGGCCGCTCCGATATTTTCTCCGCCGGAATCATGCTCTACCAGCTTCTGACCGGGCAGCTTCCTTTCAGCGGGGAAGACGCCAGCGTGATTCAGAAACTGTTGAATGAAAGGTATCCACCGCTCAGCAATTACCTGAGCGATTATCCACCGGCGTTGGATGTGATCCTCGATCGTTCGTTGGCGAAAGATCCCAATGACCGTTACAGCTCCGCAGACGAAATGGCGGGAGATCTCTATGCTGTGGCGGACGAGGTAAAAAAAGGCCAAGTGCTGGAAATGCTGGAGCAAGCGGAGTCGCTGGTAAAGGAGCAGGAACTGCTCAAAGCGCGGGAGCTCCTGCTGCAAGTGACCAAACTGGACGCACAGCATACGAAAGCTCGGCAGCTCTTGGTGCAGGTGCAACAAGCCCTGGCCTTGCGGCAGCGCGCGGGACAAATCCGTGAATTAAGATTTCAGGCAGATGCTGCCCTTCAGGAGAGGCAATACGATATCGCGATTGGCCACCTCGAAGAAGCGCTTCGCCTGGACCAATCCAGCTCGGAATTGGCGGAACTGCTGGAATCCGTGCGCCGGAAAAAGCAAACCAGGGAGAGGATCGAAGGATATCTGCGGCAGGCCGACGGAGCCCGCAACCGAGGAGATTTAGAGTCGGCGCAGGCGATTATTGCCAAGGCGCTTGATCTCGATAAGGAAGATTCCCGGGTGCGCGCCGCCTATGCTGTTATCGTCCAGCAGGTCGAGGAAGCGGCGCGCGTGGCGAAGGCGCGGCAGCTGCTTGAATCCGCGCGCAGCGAGATGGGAAACCGGCGCTTCGCGGCGGCGATGAAACTGCTCAATGACGTCGAACAGATTGATCCTTCCAATCCAGAGTTGATCTCACTGCTTAAGCAGGCCAAGGCCGGGCAGGAGCAAGAGCAGCGGCGCCGGGTAGTGGAACAACTTCAGAACGAAATCTCTTTAGCCACGACTCACGAGCAGCTCACCACGGCAGCGGCGCGCGTAAACTTGGCCCTTGAAAGAATGCCGAATGAACCCTCCCTGTTGAAGTTCAAGGGGCAATTGTCCCGGCAAATAGCGGAGTCTGAAGCGCGCCGTGAAGTGGATGAAACCGTACGGCGATGCCGGGCACTACTCGATACCGCTCCCCAGGAAGCACTGCAGCTGGTACGGGACAAGCTGCGAGATTTTCCAGGCAACGAGCGGCTTCTGATTCTTCAAACCAGCGTTGAAGAAGAGGTCGAAAACAGCAGGCTGCAGGAATATCGCGAGCATTTTCTGGCGCAGGCGAACAAGGCCATCAGTCAGAGCCAATATCGGCAAGCCGTCAGGCTTCTTGAAACCTGCCAGGCGGACGGGATTGTTTCCGCAGAGATTTCCGAACTACTGGAGTTTGCCCGCCATGAAGCCGAACAACAAGAGCGAGAATCGCTTGTAGAGACAATTTATGCCGAAGCTCAAGGTTTGCTCGCGAAAGGCTCCTACGAGGCGGCAATCCGGTTGCTTGAACCGGTGGTGCAGCAAACCGGCGACGTTTCCATGCGAGTTCTGTTGGATAAGGCTCGAAGCCAAGAACAAGCCGTACGGCAGAGAATCGAAGCGGTAATGAATGCCGCGCGTGAATTGATCAGCGTTGAGTTGTATGAAGAAGCAGCAATCTTCCTTGAGTCTCAACCCGATGCCGTCTTGGAGATTCCCGTGGTGCAGGAAGAGATTCGGAAAGTGCGCGCGGCCTGGGAGAGCGAGGCAGAGGCACTGCAGCTTGTGGGAACTGCGTATGGTGCGCTGGATAACCTCGACATCAGCGGAGGTTGGTTAGCCTTGGAGGCCGGTCTGCAGGCGCATCCCGAGTCTCTGCTGTTGAAGCGGGCGCGCGAAACTTTTGGAAGTAGAATGAGAGTTACGGCGGACCAGGCTCTGTCTTTGGCACTGACGAAAGCACGCGCAGCTTTGGCGGCTGGTGATTCGCGTTCAGCCGTGGATCTTATGAATTCTGCCTCCGATATCGCGAATCACGCGAGCCTGGAGCTGCAGGGGGAGCGGCAGCAACTCCTCAAAGAGGCTCAACGCGGCCGGATATTCTCGCGGATCGGAATCCGTAGAAACCGATCAACCTCCACTCAACCCACTCCCGAAGAATAGGTCCAGCTTCAGGTTTGATTGAATGTCATAAGGAGCGTTTAGATTCTCATCTCCAACGGGTCATCGAAATTACTGCGAAATACCGGTTAGGTATGAAATGAATTTAGTATTTCAAGCCGCGGGAAAAACCGACATCGGTTTGGTTCGGACAAATAACGAGGACAATTTCGGCTTCGACCTGCGGCGTGGAATTTTTGTGGTTTGCGACGGCATGGGAGGCGCGGCCGCGGGAGAAGTCGCGAGTAAAATCGCGGTGGATACAGTGCTCGAATACTTTCATAATGATTCCGGCCGAGCCGAATCGCCCGTCCTGGGACGGAAGTTTGAAGGCGTGTCGGAATAAGCCGGCGACCTGGGCAACGCCATACAACTCGCGAATCAGGCGATTCAGGAGGCTGCCGCACAGAATCCAAATCGTTCCGGCATGGGTTCAACCATCGTCGCGGTGTGCGTGCACGAAATGTTTTTTTCCATCGCCAACGTCGGAGACAGTCGCATTTATCTGGCACGCGGGGGACGCATCCAGCAGCTGACGAGCGATCACTCTCTGGTGATGGAGCAGGTGCGTCGCGGGCTGATGACGGTGGAAGAGGCAGAAAAGTCGGACATGCAAAATGTGATCGTACGGGCTCTTGGTTCAGAGGACAGCGTGGAACCGGACCTGGAAGATCATGAATTTGCGCCGGGAGATGTGCTGCTCCTCTGTAGCGACGGCATGTCGCGCTACGTGAAAGACCAAAAGATGCTGGAGGTCATGAGCGATGTTCGCTCATTGGACGAAGCATGCGACGAACTGATCGAGGCAGCCAAGAACGGCGGCAGTGACGATAACATCACATGCATACTGGTGCGTGCGTCAGAGCAGTCATGGGGCGAGCGCCTCATAGAACGCCTCACTCCAGGCCGAGGCAGTAGTTCGCAGCAGAGCTCAACCTAAAAATCAGTGCGCCACTTGCGAAATGCAACGCAGCCCAGTCAGTTCGGAAGACTGGAACGGATTCACGCCGTTCACTTCCAGTTGATAGGTGTAGGACTTGGGCTTGCCGTTCGGAAGCATAATCGTCCTTCCATTGGATTGCATAATCCATTCTAGATTGGCGACGCGCCCGGCACCCTGCGAATGGGCGTCGGCAACGAAGCGGAAGACTGCCCAGGGACCTCGGAACGCCCCTAAGAGATCGCCGCCGGGAGTTGTCACCTGCACCTCTTCAGGATTTCCCGTCCAGGTGAAGGTTTTCTGTTGGCCGGCTCCGGCCAGAGTCTCGCCGCCAATTTTCAAAACCACGTCCACATTGCTGGGTAGCGTCTTCAGAGTGTAGGAAAACTTCGGCGTGGATGAGCCTCCGGAATAGAGCGCGTCGCTGAGCGCGGCGGCGCGATTGAAAAATGCCATAAAAGCTGGAGACGGTTTAACCGCGCTGGTGGCCGATACTTCGTAGTGCGATCCCTCCTTGATCAATATCTGCTTGAGCTTATCGTCGTAGAAAGTCCACAAGGCTCCGGTTTTGGGCGCGAGAATATCATTCAATTGATCGGTTGCGAGTTCCTGATCCGAGGCCGGGTTAAATGGATATTTTCCGGTAATCTGAGCGAAACGGGCACAGAAACTTTTGCCAGCTCCGTTCAGGGCAGCGGCGGGACCGAGCTTTAATGGAGCGTCGACATTGGTGATGGGTTGTTCCAGAAGCGCTCGAACCAGATTTTCATCATGGAATTTTTGATCGACGCGGGTTCCCATAACCTGCGTCACGCTGACCTTGGCTGCCCCTTCTGAATTTGCGACTTGGGAAGCGAGAACGGGGTCGCTGGGATTGCCGGCCAGTGGGGCAATATCAGCCTGCAGCTTGCTGAGAGCGGAGATGTACGGCTTATTAGAGTCAGTAATGTACTGGTCTGGCAGCTTGTCGGGCGCGCCTGGCGGCTCCAGAGCCTGCACCGGTAAAAATGGCGCGGCCACATCGGGAGCAGCCACAGCTGTGTTGTTGGAAATAAACCAGAACAATTCCAGTAAAGGTGATGTAGGCCCAGTCAGCTTTTCCAACTTCTTTTCCGCGTCCGCAAAATCCTGATAGCCAACCACCGACGATTTTTGAAGAACAGTTAGCCACTCTTTCGTGAAGTCGTCGTAATAACGCTCTGTGAGTTTCTCGCGCAAAGTTGCGGGATCCAATTCCGACGCCGTCGCTTTGCCCAGAACCCACTCCTCAACGCTCATGAAAGAAGGGTTGCGGATTGCATCCAGCACGAAGGTGAATCCGTTGCGTGTAAACGCGCCTCTGACCTTGTGATTGCTGACGATCACTCCCTGGGAGTCGCGGAACAGCTCATTAAAGCTCACATCGGGAATTTTCGGCGACGCTTTCGAAATGAGCGGCAAATAGAATCGGTCGATACCGGCGAACTGCGAGAGGTAGAGGCGCGCTCGGGCGATCGCTCTGGCGTCATTGGTGGCAGAGAATGGATTCGCGGCTGTGAGCTCGGTACTGTAAAAATCGAACTGGGCCTTTGCCAGTGCGACGCGCTCGGGGTCGATGTCTCTCCCAGCAATCCAATGGCTGCTCAGAACAGGTGAGAGGAACTCTTTGGTGCTTTTGTCGTTGTTGCTGGTGGTGATGAGATAGGCCTTCAGCTCGTTGTAGGTTTTCTCATAGCTGTCGTTGGGGCCCGGAGTATCGGGAACAGCGCGAAGACCGTCGAGGATTTTGCCCTGCGTGGAGGCGAATAGCAGCTGGCGGAAGCGCTCAAAATAAGCGCTCCTCGCGTCAGGGTATAAGCGATCTCCAACATAAAGTCCCCAGCGCAGGCGAAGTGGTACCCCGTCGGTTTCGTACTCTTTGAGCGTAGCCAACTGCTCCCTCAGCCGGTCAAGTTTCTGCAAGTTTGCCAGATTTGGCTGGGCACTCCCTTCGGCTGTATTTCGCAAATCACTCATGGCGGCACGAACATCGCCCTCCATCTGGTGATTGCCAACGAACGAGACCAAAAAGCCAACGGCGCAAGTAATCGCAATCAGAGAGGCCGCAGTGAGAACCACGCGGCGAAGAATACTCACGCGAGAACTGAAGCCGCTTGCGGTCAAAGCCACACGGTCTTTGACGATAATTTCGTTAAAAAACTGGCTTAGAAACACCCACTGCGGCACCTTCCGGGAAGTAGAGCCCGTTGGCAAAGGCGCTGCCGGAGTTCCTCCAAATCCCGCGCTGCTGAAGATGCGAGTGGCACCGGCGCCGGATGACAGATCCGGGGCTTGTACCTGCGGGGCAGCAACTGCCACGTCGTCGACCAGAACTGGACGGACCCCGGAGAAATAAAAACCACGCAGAAAAGGATTCACGCTGAGTTGGCTCGGTCGACTCAGGTCCACGAGAAACTGAACCAGCAGCGTGCGTAGCTTTCTCAATTCCCGGGGAAACTCGTAAATGGCGGCCAGTTGGCTGGCGTCGTTCTCGCGAGCGAGCAGGTCCAGCCTGCGTTCTGCAAGCGAATAGAACAGCTCGTCGAAGGCCTTGCCAAGGCGGCGAGTTTCTTCATCGGCATATACTCCTGTGGCCAGCGAGCGGACCGGCAGAGTGGCGCCCAGAATTTCAGAAGCTTCTTCCTTGTTAAGTCCGCGAACAAATTCAGGAAAGAATGAAACTTGGTCGAGCTTGGTAAACAACACATACACGGGGAAGCTGATGCCGAGGAGTTGCGAAATCTCCTGAAGCCGTACGGCAAGTTGGCGGGCGGCGGAAAGCGTTGTTTCACTTGCTCCCGGCCTCAAAAAACTCTCGGTGTCATAACAGATAATGGCGGCGCGTGGCGCTTGCAATCCCTTGCCCATCGCGGTTGACACTCTGCCGGGCTGAACCAGTTTCACCAGCCGTTTCCAGCGGTCGGTCTCGGTCAACAGGTTACCTGCCGGGTCCACGAAGATAGCCTGCCTCGTGTACCAGATGTTAAGAAGACGGGTGGGCAGGACGTTAGTATCTTGATAAACGTGTCCGGCAAGCAGTTCAGGATCGAGAGAAGAATGAATGACGGTGGTTGTTTTAGTCGCGCCCGATTCTCCCAGAACGAACACCAGCGGTAGATTTCTGAGATTCGCGCCGCGGCCCAAGGTGGAACTTTTCAGTCTTCGCTCGGCCTCGCGAACCACAAGGTTAATGTCGTCGGTTCCGGCAACTTGTCCGGATTCGCTTTCCGGAGCGGCGTCTTCCTTCTTGGATTTTCGATAGAACCAGAGAAAGGACCCGGCCGCGACGAGGCCAACGAAGGCAAGGCCGCCGCGCAGAATCCAGATATCAGAACCGTGCAGGCGCAACCATATGCCGAGGAACCAAACCAAAACGAGGTAAGCCAGCAGGATTACGCCGGTTGCCAAGTAAACCATTTCGCCTCTCTATTTCACGAGCTGTGTCGCCAGAGCGGAAAGTTCAGACGCACCTGAAACCAAAAGAAACTTGAAGACCAGAAATAGAGACAGTGTCAACAAGGAACTGACCAGGGTAGCAACGGCGAGCCGGCGGACCCACGGATCTGTCTGCGCCAGGCGAACTGCGTCGGCCGGAATTGCACCGCGCGGAGAGAGAGCGGTCACGGGCCCACGCACCCGCCGGATCTTTTCCTGCACCGCCGCCGTGATCGAGCGCAGGTCACCGCCGGCGCCGTAACGCCCCTTAAACCCGAGCAGCAGGCAAAGGTAGTAGACCTCGAGCAGATCGGCAGTTTCCACGGAGTCAGGACGATTCATCGCTCGGTGAAGCTCCTGAAAAAAACCTTCCCCCGCCAACTGATGACCATAGAATTCGGCCTGCAAGGGTAAACGAGGCCAGTCGGCAAAAGCTGGATTCTTGCAACCGAGCGCGGATTCGTCCAGGAAGGCAACCAGGGCAAAAATCACCTGCTTCACATCATCCGGGTTGCAGCCCCGGGTTCGAGCCTCTTGTTCGGCTACTCGTAGCGCCTGTTTAATCTGCGCACGAAACGATTCCGCGTCGGAGACTGACTGCCGGTTGTAGCGCAGTCGCACGATGGCGGTAAACACTTCCTGGAATGCCAGCGCAAGGTTCCAGCCACGGCGGTCGAGCGCGGGACTTGAGCCACGGTAGCTGCCGAGCGGAGATGCGTGCGTCGAGGACATAGTTTACTTTTCCAGAATGACAATCAACTCCATCTCAGGCGCGGGTAGTTCGCCCGGGACATACACACCTACCGTGCGCGTTTGCATGATGTGCTCCCAGCATGGCCCGCTGCGATTGACTGTAAAGTACTGGCTATCCACCTTGGCGGAAACTGCCGTGGGCGGCACTTCCAAGTGAGTCAGCGTCAAGCCGGGAAGCGCCCGTTTCACCAGGTCAGGAACAAACTTCGCCGAACACACTTTCACCAAGCTGGGAACTCTTGTAATCAACTCGGCCTCTCCCAAGGCGGCGTGAATTCCGAAGATCCACCGGGAGCGCTCGAAGCAGCGTTGATCCTTGATGGCTCCTTCGTAGAAATAACGATCAACCGCTTTGAGAGGAATCAGAATCGCCTGTGAGCCAGCTACGATTTCGAGATGGCGACGAATGTGGTCGTCCAGTGCATCGAAGCACGGACCCGGATTGCGATGGTCGTAGTGGGGCAGGGAACGAGGCGGCACATCCAAGCCAAACGTACAGAGAGCGCCGGCCAGGCGTGACATCTCGCAAAAAAGTTCTTCAGGATGGCCGTGCTTGGAAAGCAATAGATGCCGCAGCGGCGTAAGGCCGGAGTTGATGGCATGCAGAAACCAGAACTGCGACACGTGGCGGGCCGACATTCCAGCCTGGAACTTTCCGGCCGACTGCTGCTGTTCCCTGGAAACCACGGCGCTTTTGTCTTCCAGGATCTGGACCAGACGATGAAGCATGCTGGTCAAATGCTCGCTTGCACTCAGGCGCAAGCAGGGCGGAACAAAATCAGGGTCGAAAATAAAATGACCCGAACCATCGCGCATCAACCGCGCGATCGGAAGAGTCATAAGATCTTCCTGCGGTTCGAATTCGAGCATCAGACGAATATTCTTGTGGCCCAATTGAACTGGCTTCGCGTCGCGTCCGGTATTTTCATCGTGCATCATCTCGACCACTCCGGTATAGCGCGTGCTGACGCCCTGGCCGGATTGCAGATTGCAGTTCTGTCCATCCGGCAGCCATCGCGGTACGGCCAGAAAGATGGTCAGGTGATCTGCGGTAGGGGGAAAAACTCCGGTGATATTGCGAGATTCGGGAAGCGAATCACACCCGGGAATGTCGAAGGTCAGACCGTCCTCGAAGATCCCGCGGGCATGGACTAAGGCGACGGTTCCGTTGCGCAGAGCATCGGCATCGAGTTGGCAGGCGGAAAAACCGTAGGCATTTTTCCACAAACTCGCCGTCGCGAAGTGTACCGACTCCTCGAAATAGCGATTTTGCGCCTGGAAATGATGCGGGCCCAGGTACATTCCTTCGGCCCAAACGATTCTCGAAAGCAACTTCATGCCCTCTCACCTGGGAGAAATCTTCTCCCCCCTCCGAACCCGCCATTGAAAATAAGAAATTTACAGCGCAAGATGCAAAGAAGCGTGGCCAGCGAATGCTAGGGGTTTATCTCTTTACTGTCAAGACAACGGAGTGTAAGGTGAAGGCGTTGAAGCATCTCCCGAATGGCTCGAAGTGCTGCGGAGCAGCGAATTCAGACCGATCTCAGAGACCGCTCTCAGAGAAAGCGCCGAGCAACCACTTTTGTTTCACAGCGAGCAAGGTCTCGTATTATAGTAAACGAGCTTCGGGCTCGTTTATGATCGTGGACCTTTTGAACCGATGAAATTTGCAGGCAAGTACGAACTTTCTGATGAAGTCACCACCGGCCGGGTGGAGACTTTCGTCGGTCGCGATGTGGCCAAGGGCGAACGCGTACTGGTATATATTTTTGACGCACCGCCCAAAAAACCTGATCAACCGACAGTGCAGTGGGTCCTGGAATCGTTCCGCGCCATCGCGCCCGATCCGCCTGGATTAGTGGTTGCAACCGGCAAATACGGCGGCACGACTTACGCTTACCTGGTAACGCAGCATCCCGATGACGCCGTATTGCGGAAATGGACCGAAGCCTACGAATCGTTTGGCACAGGGACGCGCGAGATCACGATCGGGCCGAAAGACATCGCGCCTGAGCGTGCAGTAACGGTTAGTTTTTCCCGGCCAAACGCACCCGGAGCAGAAGCGCAGGCCTCGGCTCACCAGCCAACTGACGCTGCGGCAGGTTTTTCCGGATTGCCGTTGCCAGCTGAGATCGATGCGGACGTTTCCAGCCAAACAAGAAATCTTCCGGCTCAATCGGAGCCTGCCGCGGAGGATTGGAATGCAATTGGTTTTGGGCGTCTGGGAGAATCTCCAAAACGAGAGCCTGGCGAATTCACTCGACAGTTTCTTGCCGGATCGGACGAACCTGCGCAACCGCCGGCGAGCCAAGCTTTCTCCGAACCCGCACCGGAGGTAAGTTCTCATCTAAATCGCGAAGTTCTGCTAAATCGCGAAGTTCTGCGCGAGGCTCCAAGGAATCCGGAAGCGGCTCGACCTGCGCGAGTTGCGTCTCCGGCGCAGTTGCGTAGCAGCAGCCCGACGGTAAACGATGGAGATAGCGCCGCCGAGGATACGGGAGGCGGTTTTACCGCCTTATTTCGGCCCAGCCTAAAGCCGGAGGAAAAAGACAGTCCGCCGAGCGTTGTTAGTACCCGCAAGATTGATGATGGGAAACCAGGGGACTTCACCAGATTTTTTCGAGGCCCCTTTGACGCTGAGCGGCCGGCGGAAACCCCTCCTATCGTGGCTGACGTGTCGCGCACACCGCAACGCAACGCTCCCGGAGAGTTTACGAGGGTATTCGGATCTAGCAAAGACGGAGATAACTCGTTTTCCGCGATGTATCCTTCGGCGGAAGTTGAAGAACCTTCTGCGAAGGCCGAATCCGGGGCGTTCACGCGGTCATTCGGCGCCGCGAATCAATATTCTCCTACGATTGAACCCCTGCCGTTCGGCGAAAGAGATGCGTCCAGCCAGACTCCATCGGCACCCCAAGAGCCAAGCTGGATGCCGCCCACTCCGACGCCGGTGGAGAGTCCAGTCAATCCAACGGTTACTCCAATCGCTCCGAGAGTGAGTGCTGGTAACCCGAGACCTTCGATTCAGAATGGCGCCACGCAGGCGTTTTCTGTTCCCCGAGAAGTGTCGTCCAGCCTACCGCCTCCGCCCACGGGTCCGAGCCAATATACGCGGATCATCTCCGGTGGATTCGCTGGTTCCGGCGCGCTGAAAGAGCAACCGGCTGCAGAGGTATCGCCTCACAACTCCGGCAGCCTTCCAGATTTCGAAATGCCGGCTCCAGCGCCTCCGAAGATTACAGCTCCACCCGCTCCCAAAGCGCCTGCCCTGGCGGCTCCTGCCGTCCCCAAAGGTCCGGAGCTGGGAGCCCTTCCTAAGGCGAAGAAATCCTCTTTGCCAATGATCATCATCCTGAACGTGTTGCTGCTGATTGCCGTGCTGCTGATCGTCTATTTTGCGATCAAGCACTGAAAACGTACTTTGCGTAAAGTATTGAAGACCGCCGGCTGGATTAACTCGACTGCGGCAGCAGAACCAGAAGTTCCATCGTTGGATTCGGAAAGTCTCCGGGCGCATAAGCCGCGAGATTGCGCGCGCGAGTGACCGCTTCCCAGGCGGCGCCGGACTGGTTCAGGCTGAAGTATTGATATTTTAGCTTCACTGGAATCGCGTCGGGCGGGTTGGGCAGATGCTTGAGTTGCACACCGGGCAAGGCTTGCTTGATCAGATGTTCGATGTGGGTTGCTGAGCAGACTTTCAGCAACTGCGGCACTTTCTTGATAATTACGTCTTCGCTGGTTTCCGCACTCACCGCTAGGTACATCCGGGTATTTGCCAGGAGCTTCTCATTGTCGATTGCCGTGGCATAAATCGAGCCCTTCACTTGCTTTAAGGGCAGTGACACCAGGTTCGTCGGCACCACGGTCTCAAGCAGAGAACGCAATTTCTCGTCGAGTTCAGCAAAAACTGGACCGAGAGAGTCGTGCACATACAAGGGCAGATCGCGCGGGCGAAGCTTCGGTGAAAAAGTGGTAAGTGAACCCGCGAGCGAAACCATCGCCGAATACACTTCCTCGGGGTGCGCGCCCTTGCTTTCAAATAAGTGGCTGAAAATCGGGAAGTGCGAGTTTACGGTATAGAGCAGCCAGAAATTCGCAATATCGGAAGCGGTAAAATCCGCCAAACTTTGATTCTTTTGCCTGCGTATGCCAGAGAGCTGTGTGCTGCGTGCGGAAAGAATCTCGATCAGACCGCGGAGCAATCCCGCCAAATATTCACTGCCGCCGATCTCGATTAGGGGAGGAACAAAACGGGGATTGAGTTGGAAAGTGCCTGCCGGTGTCCGTTCCACATTTGCTACGCGTAACACGGAAGCGCCCTCGCGGTTTTCGCTGTCGGCGAGCAGGCGCATATTTTTTCGCGCGACTTGGATAGGCTTTTCGCTGGCGCCTGTATTCTCGTCGCGAAAGGCGGCCACTTCAGCAACGTAACGCGAGCCTCCGTCCTTGCCCGTGGACACATTCAATCCGCGTTGCCGGTAGTCGGGAATGGCCAGATAAAAATCCAGACTCTTGGTGGCGGGATCGAAGAATTCTTCCAGTGACTTGGAAGGTGGCGCAGGGTCAGCGTCTGGGACGTCGAACAATAATCCATCGGGAAAAATGCCGGAGGCGCGCGTCAGAGCGAATTGCCCGTCGGTGAGAAGTTCCTGATTTACCGCCAGGTCGAGGAACCCCCATGGACAGAATTTAAGAGCTTGCAAGCGAAAGTTGAGCGTGTCCTCGAGAAAGCGGTCTTGGACCTGGAGATGTTGCGGAGTCAGAAACGTGCCTTTGGTCCAGAGAACTGGTTTCAGTTGCTTCATCGGATGGTGGGGTAAGCTCGAGCTGGGCTGAAAGCGCGCGTTGGCGCTTTCATGGCCGCTGCCACAATAGCAATTCCTGTGGCAGGAAGCAAAGGCAAATCGGCAGGATAAGCGAACGAGCTGCCTGAGACACTCTTCTGGCGGCAGTCGGCAAGAGAATCGCTAGAGAACAGTTAAGAAATTACCCTCCGGCGTTTTCTTCGCCGTCCCGGTCAGGTTTCCATAGGCCTTCCATGAACTCCAGCCAATCATGTGTGTTGGCGCGTATCTGGGTGCGCAAGCGACGTGATGTCACTGCGATGCCAAAATCTCCCCGGGCTCGACGGAGAACCCACTGAATTTCTTCCCTTACTACTTCGGGGATGGACGGTTCATTGTCAAGAACCTCCAACAACTCGAACATGTCGGGCGCGGCCGCGATAAGGGCGGCGCTGGAGTTTGGATCGACGCGAGTTTCAACAGAGGCGACGGGTTGGCCGCTCCGATCAACCACTCGCGACCATTTTTGCGGATCGATACGCCACATGCCGGAAGTTACTCTTGTCTTGGCCATAGCACCATTCCTATCAGAAGGTTCCCCTTCATCTACCGTTAATCTTATCGTCAATACTAGGATGCTGGGCATGACTCTCAAGGTTACTAAGGTTCTTGCGGGGTAACGAAGGGATTCTCCTCTATGTTATTCATTCTTCTCCATCGATCGGTGACGGCTCGCGGCAGTTGCATTCGCGGCAAGCTTTGCTAGAATGCCGAGCAGCCAACTGGCTGAGGGTTTGTTTATGCCAATGCAAGTTTGTATGGGAGCGCACATGATGTGCAGCATGGGGATGGCGCCGAGTTCGCTCGTGGTGCTGCCCATCAATCGCGTGATGACCGACAACGTTCCAGACGCCAACATCATGGATCACATCCCGCTGGTGAATATCATGCCGTTCGGAATGTGCACGTCGCCATCAAATCCGGTAGTTGCCGCCGCAACTGTCGCTAAACTGGGTGTGCTGACCCCGATGCCTTGCGTCCCGGCCACTCCTGCACCCTGGGTTCCAGGGGCGCCGACGGTAATGCTGGGAAACATGCCTACGCTCGACAATACCTCGACGCTGATGTGCATGTGGGCGGGAGTGATCAAATTCGTCGACCCGGGAGAATTTACGGTCATGGTGCCGTAACCTTTGTTTCCCGTTCTGGGAAGTCGCGCAGTTCAAAGGTTCGAACGGCTTCCGAAAAAATCCAAGAATTGAGTCTTTCCAGGACAGCTGCTTGACGCTCGTCCAAGGCGCAGAGCGCGCCGTCGCGCGCCAGACCTCCCGAATCGCTTCATGCTTGACTCCGCTTGCGGCATGTGATAAACCCGTTCTCCACGGCCTGTACGGTCAAACGCAACACGCCTTCTCTCAGCTAATTGGTTCCTGTCAGTTACGTTTCCCGGTCGGATTAAACCGGGCTCGATGAATTAGCACCGCACTTCATCGGAAAACTTGAAAGAGGTAGGTAGAAAAATATGGCAAAACCAAGCACACAGCATAAATTAGACCGGGTACGTCCGCCTCGCGTTCAGATCACCTACGACGTAGAAACCGGCGGCGCAATTGAACTCAAAGAACTGCCCTTTGTAGTGGGCGTTCTGGGGGATTTCTCCGGGCAGCCAGAACAGCCTCTGCCAAAACTCAAGGAGCGCCGATTTGTCGAGGTCACACCGGACAATTTCGATGCCGTTCTCGAAAGCATGAAGCCGCACCTCTCGTTCTCGGTCGAGAACAAGTTGAGCGAAGACTCCAACGCGGGCCAGCTTCGCGTAGATCTGAAATTCAAGAGCCTGGAGGATTTCGAGCCCGAGCAAGTGGCTCGCCAGGTGAAGCCGCTGAAGGAATTGCTCGATCTGCGCAGGCGGCTGAACGATCTGAAGGGCACGCTTCAGACCAACGAAAAGCTCGACGAGGCCTTGCTTGATGCCGTCAGCAAGACGGACAAGCTGGACAAACTGAAATCCGAAGTCGGAACGAAGGGGGAGCCTAATGCCTGAAACGCAAAAAGTTGCAGCTGGATCGGCGGTTGCCGAACAGGCCGCCGAGTCGAGTCTTCTCGACCAGATCGTAGAACAGGGGCGATTCACCGACCCAAGTGCACGCGAACGGGGCAAAGACCTGATCAAGGAATTCGTTGCCCAGGTGCTCGAAGGCTCAATGTCTCTGGGACGCGATGCCGATCAGATGATCTCCGCGCGTGTCGCTCAAATCGACCACCTCGTTTCGATTCAGCTCAACGAGGTCATGCACAACGCGCAGTTCCAGAAGCTCGAATCGACTTGGCGTGGACTTAAGTATCTGATGGATCAATCAGAAACTGGCACACAGATAAAGATTCGCATTCTGAATGCTTCGAAAAAGGACCTGCTGCGCGACCTGCAGCGCGCTCCTGAGTTCGATCAGAGCGCGATGTTCAAGAAAGTTTACGAAGAAGAATATGGACTGTTCGGTGGTGAGCCCTTTGGCGCGCTCGTCGGCGACTACGAATTCAGCAAGCATCCGGAAGACCTGGAGCTGCTGGAGAAGGTTTCGCAGGTTGCCGCCGCCTCGCATGCTCCGTTCCTCTCCGCTGCCTCTCCTGAGCTGCTGAACATGCCGAGCTTCACCGGCTTGGATCAGCCTCGCGACATCGGCAAGATCTTCGACAGCACCGAGTACGCCAAGTGGAAGGGCTTCCGGGAAAGCGAAGACTCCAAGTATGTGGCGCTGACCTGCCCGCGCATCCTGATGCGCTTGCCCTATGGCAAGGACACCGCACCCGTGGACGGCTTCAATTACGAGGAAGCGGTCGACGGCACCGATCACTCCAAGTACCTGTGGGGCAATGCCGCATTTGCCCTGGCCTCAAAAATGACGCAGGCATTCTCCACATATGGTTGGTGCGTTGCCATTCGCGGCGTCGAGGGCGGCGGCCTGGTCGATGGACTGCCTTCCCACACCTTCCGGACGGACGAGGGCGATGTCGCCCTGAAGTGTCCCACCGAAATCGCCATAACCGACCGCCGCGAAAAAGAGCTTGCGGACCAGGGTTTGGTGTCGCTGGTGCACTGCAAGGGCACGGACAAGGCGGCGTTCTTCAGCATCCAGTCCTGCAACAAGCCCAAGCTCTACGACAGCGATTCGGCCACGGCCAACGCGCGAATTTCCGCGCAATTGCCCTACATGATGGCCACCTGCCGGTTTGCGCATTATCTCAAGGCGATGATGCGCGATAAGATCGGCGGCTTCATGTCGCGCGACGACTGCTGGCGCTTCTTGAATCGCTGGATCGGACAATACGTAACGCAAGATGACAAGGCCGATCAAGCCACCAAGGCCAAGTATCCACTGCGCGAAGCCAAAGTAGATGTGGAAGAGGTAAAGGGCAAGCCCGGCGTTTACCGCGCGGTTGCGTACCTCAGACCCCACTTCCAACTCGATGAACTGAACGTTTCGCTGCGGCTGGTGGCGGAGTTGCCTGCAGCGGCCAAGAGGTAACCAGCTCTACGGAGCGGGAGTTTCAAACAAGGTCCTAGGGTCCTTGAATTCAGATTGCTTAATGAGGAGAAGATATGCCGAGTGATGCGTTTTTGTTGATCGATGGAATAACCGGGGAATCCATTGCGATGGAAAAAAACATCGAGCTTGACGGCTACTCGTTCGCTGGCAGCAATCCAGCAGATGTAACGGGGAAGGGGCTTTCGGCCGGCAAAGTTTCGATGAGCGAATTCAACTTTTCGTGTCCCACAGACACGTCAAGCTACCAGATTTTGAAGGACCTATACAATGGCCAGCACATCGCTACGGCCACCCTCTCGGTTCGCAAGTCGGGAGGCAGCGCACAGCCCTTTGTCTATCTGACGGTCACCATGACGAACTGTTACATCACTTCATGGAGCTTCGGTGGGGGCGCGAACGGAATACCGAGTCAAAGTTGTACGATCGCGTACGAACAGGTCAAGTTCGAGTACTTCACGCAGGATACGACCAGCGGCTCTGTCACCCAGGCTGGAAGTGCGACCTACAACATCGCGAAGACGACGCAGTCCTAAGTTCGGCTGGTCGTCAGCTTCATTGCTAATGCGGAGGCGTCTCCATCGGGCCGGCAGTCGGCCCGATGGAGATGCCTTCGGTTCTCTACTTGCGCTTGCGGAATTCTCCGTGCAGCGAAGCAGAAACTAACTTGGCTGGGCGAATTCTCCTAGTCGTGGGCGGGATTATGAATGGACAAGAACTATACCGAGCTGGACATCTGAACGATGCGATTAAAGCGGTGTCGGCGGAGGTTCGCGATAATCCGACCGACGCTCGCCGCCGGGTTTTTCTCTTCGAGTTGCTGTGCTTTGCGGGCGAATACGAGCGCGCCGACAAGCAGCTTGAGGTTCTGGGACAGGCCGGACC
>JBAVZU010000034.1:0-49134 GCA_049588915.1 Candidatus Sulfotelmatobacter sp. | reverse complement strand
GTCCTGATTAGGTCTGATATTTCCGAACGGGAGAATTCTCTTAGAGGCGTTGCACATTCGGCGGGAGTCCAGAATTACGCGTTTTTCCAGAACGCTGGCTATCGCGGTATGTACAACATGGACTTGTATAGGATTCGCCAAATCAAGAATATCCCCTCCAACCGCAGCCCTCTGGACTTTATGGGACGACAGGAAATGGCCGCAAATCTGTTCCGCCTCGCAGAAACCGAAGCGAAAATCAAGAACGATAACATTAGAGGGCAGGGCCGATTGGAACAAACTGCTCAGGCGATCGGAGAGCGCGTCCGACAAACCATGATCGAACTCAGCGGAACGCGCCCTGAATACCTGCCCACCGCTCCAGATATTAAGCAAGTTCATACCAGCCTAAAAAAGACCCAAAGGGAATTTGGCAAACTAGACGGTAAACGGAAAAAGCGCGAACCGCTTTCCCCCGACGACAAGCAATTAACGATTGATTCCGCGAATTGACACCTCTTAGGCAGCAACACGTCATTTAAGACACGACCGCCTGCGCGGATTCGGTATCCCACTGTCAGGAGCAGGAGCTAAAATAGGGACAGGCAGTGGCGTTTAAAGTGAAGCATGCTGGTAGAGGTCGCCAAGCCGGTTACCCTCGTTTTCTGCATCCTGGGTTTGTACGCAGTATTTAGTGCAGCGTTCCTGGTTCCGTCAATTGATGTGGATCAAAGGATTTTTGCCTCCCTCAGCAGGCTGGCTTTGGCTGCCGCAATCTCCTTGATAAGCGGACTGATCTTCCGGGAACCAAGAAAGTCACAGGCCGGCTGCCCGCGGCTCTCAGCCACACTTCCAATTCAGATGTTCTGTTGGGCCGCGAGCGCCATGCTCATCCTCTTTCTGGTTTCGTATTATGTAGAGACCTACTGCGTCCTTTACCGGGATGTACGCTTCTGACGGGGCTGTCTCCAGCCGCTCGGAGGTTTGCGACGACTGCTGTTAACATCCCTGGAGAAGCCGTTCGGCATGCTCGAACTCACCACTCCCGTCCAGTATGTCAAAGGCATCGGTCCGAAACTGGCGGAGATTCTTGCCACCAAAGGCATTGCCACGGTCGGCGATCTTCTCAACTACCTGCCTTTTCGCTATGAAGACCGGCTCAATCCGCGTGGAATTGCGGAATTACGCCCCGGCGAGATGGCGACGGTCATTGGCGAGGTCCGCAATTCAGGGCTATTTCGCACGCGCCGCATGCCCATCTTTCAGTTGACCGTGGGCCAGGGACGCTCCCGGTTGAAGTGCGTCTGGTTCAATGCGATGTACCTGCAGGACAAATTCAAACCTGGCCAGATGATCGCGCTCTACGGGAAAGTGGAACAGGACTCAAGGAGTGGAGAACTGCAGATTCTGCAGCCACAGTTTGAGATGTTAGGCGATGCCACCGCGGACGGCGCAGAGGACAAGGCGGCGGCCTCGCTCGAAGTGGGGCGCATCGTTCCCATCTATGAGTCCGCCGGACAGGGCCGCGTAACCGCGCGCTGGTTTCGCCGCGTCATCCGTAAAGCTCTCGACGATCTGACTCCCGACATCCCCGAAGATATTCCGGCAGCCGTACGCGAGCGCCTGGCGCTGGTTTCACCGCGAGAGGCGCTTTGGAAGGTGCATTGGCCTGAGGCGGGGGAAAGCTTCGAAGCGCTGCAGTCGTTCCGCACGCCCGCACACATCCGTCTCATCTTTGAAGAATTGTTTTTTATCGAGCTAGGGCTGGAACTCAAGCGCCGCCAGCAAAAGGCAGAAACCGGAATCGCTTTTCGCCTCGACGATCAAGTACGACAGGCGATCAAGAAGATCCTGCCCTTTCATCTCACGGCGGCGCAGAAGCGCGTGCTGAAAGAAATCGCCGAGGATATGCAAAAGCCTTCGCCCATGCGGCGTCTGCTGCAGGGAGATGTGGGCTCGGGAAAAACCATTGTCAGCTTTCAAGCGGCCATTATCGCCATCGAAAATGGCTATCAAGTGGCGCTTATGGCGCCCACGGAGATCCTGGCGCAACAGCATTATTTTTCCGCTCGAAGAATTTTGGAGAATGCCGGATACCGCATCGTTTTGCTGACAGGATCGTTGGAGGCCGACCGCAAGCGCGAAATCCGCCGCCACATCGCGCAGGGAAACGCGCAGCTCATTATCGGCACGCATGCGCTCCTGGAAGAAAAAGTTGAGTTCGCGAAGCCGGGACTGGTTATCGTCGATGAGCAGCACCGCTTCGGTGTCTTACAGCGCCTGAAGTTGATGAAGAAATCGGGCGAAGGCAACGACGCCCGCGCGGCGACTGCTCATGTGGGGACAGCCGCCGCCGGCCCGGCTGAGCGTAGCTCGGCTGCTGATCTCCCCATCACCGCCGAGCCCGACGTTCTCGTCATGACGGCCACGCCGATTCCCCGCACGCTGGCGCTCACGCTTTATGGAGACCTCGATCTGAGCGTGCTTGACGAGCTTCCTCCGGGTCGAACTCCCATCGTTACGCGAAGGATCACCGACGATCAATCTTCGAAAGTATGGGACTTCGTTCGCAAGCAGGTGGCCGCCGGCCATCAGGCGTATGTGGTCTATCCGGTCATCGCAGAGAGCGAGGAGACCGAACTGAAGGCAGCGATCAAGATGTACCGGGAGCTGAGCGGAAAGATCTTCGCCGATCTAAAGGTTGGTCTGCTGCATGGCCGTCTGGACGCCGATTTGAAGGACCAGGTCATGCGCATGTTCCAGAAGGGCGAGTTGCAGATTCTGGTCGCAACCACGGTGATTGAAGTAGGCGTGGACGTGCCGAACGCCACGGTGATGGTGATTGAACATGCGGAGCGCTTTGGCCTGGCGCAACTCCATCAGTTGCGCGGCCGAATCGGACGCGGCGCCGCGAAGTCGTTTTGCATTTTGATGACCGGCGGCAAAGTCACCGACGAAGGCGAACGCCGCCTCGACGCCATGGTCCGCACCAATGATGGATTTCAGATTGCCGAACTCGATCTTGAACTGCGCGGGCCGGGAGAATTCTTCGGCACGCGCCAGGCCGGGATGCCGAGCTTTCGCGTGGCCAATCTGATTCGCGACCGGCAGTTGCTCGAACTGGCCAAGCGCGAAGCCGCCACCGTAATGGAGGGACCCAATTCAGAAATCACGCAGGTGGAAATCAGCCGCGCGCTGGTCGCTCTTCGCACGCGCTGGCAGCACACCTACGGTCTGGTTGAAGTGGGCTGAACGGGTAGAATCGACTGATAGAATCAAGAAGATGGCCGGTACTGCCCAACTGATTCAGATCGAGGTTTCGCCACCGCTCCGCGTAGCCAAACCCGATTGGCTGCGGGCCAAAGCGCCTGTCGGCGACAACTTTCACAACTTGAAGAAGTTGGCGCGCGGCCTCGGGCTGCACACGGTTTGCGAGTCCGCGCAATGTCCGAACATCGGTGAGTGCTGGAACCATAAAACCGCGACATTCATGTTGCTGGGCGATATCTGCACCCGCCGTTGCGGATTCTGCGCCGTGCCCAAGGGCCGTCCTGAGCCCATCGACTGGGACGAACCGCGCCGCGTCGCCGAAGCAGTCGCTACTCTGGGCCTGAAGCATGCCGTGGTGACCAGCGTAAATCGTGACGATGACAACGTCGGCGGCGCCAAGATTTTTGCCGAGACCATTCGCCAAATTCGCGAGGTTACTCCGGAGTGCCGGATCGAAGTTCTGATTCCAGATTTTCAGGGTCTGGAAGAACCTCTAAAGATTGTGCTCGATGCGCAGCCCGATGTTCTGAATCACAATACCGAAACCGTGCCGCGCCTTTATCGCGCCGTACGCTCCGGCGCGCGTTACGAGCGAACTCTCGCCCTTTTGGAAAAAGCCAAGAAGATCTCCCCTGGCATGGTCACAAAGAGTGGAGTGATGGTGGGATTGGGTGAATCCAGCGCAGAGCTCGTCGAGGTGTTCCGCGATTTGGGCAGCCGCGGCGTCGACATTCTTACCGTGGGCCAGTATCTGCGTCCCTCGCGCGATCATCTACCGATCGCCCGGTTCTACACGCCAGAAGAATTCCGCGAGTTGCGCGACCATGCGCTACGCCTCGGCTTTCGCCACGTTGAGTCCGGTCCGATGGTACGCTCGAGCTATCACGCCCACGAACAGGCAGAGTCCACCTCCGCGCCGCGAGCGATCTCCTAACAATCATGCAGAGCGCGCTTCTGGTATTGCTGGGCTTCTTCGCGGGAATGCTGGGCGCGATGACGGGCATTGGCGGCGGCGTTTTGCTTACGCCCATCCTCGCACTTCATTTCGGAATTCCCATCCGGCAGGCGATTGGCACGAGTCTGGTCGCCGTGATCACCACCTCCGCGGCCAGTTCCTCCGTTCACCTGCAGCGCCATACCACAGACATTCGGCTGGGCATGACGCTCGAGCTCGCAACCTCACTGGGCGCAGCCGTTACGGCATATCTGGTGGGATATTTCAACCGCAACGTGCTGGAAGGATTGTTCGCAGGTTTTCTTTTATACAGTTCGATCACGATTCTGGGACGCCGCGGAAAAGTGAAAAACGAAGAAGCCCTGGTTATGGACAATGGTGAAACCGTCATCCCGCCCTACCAGCCTCAGCGCTATCCGCTGGGGTTGGCAGCGTCTCTGCTGGCCGGCGGGCTCTCCGGTCTGCTCGGCATCGGAGGCGGCCCGATCAAGGTGCCAGTCATGTTCATCTTCATGAACGTGCCGCTGATGGTGGCCACGGCCACATCGAACTTCATGATTGGGGTCACTGCGACGGCCAGCGCCATCGTCTACTATCGGCGCGGAGATATCCTTGTTGAGATCGCCGCTCCGCTGGCCGTAGGCGTGTTCCTGGGTTCGCTTTTGGGGGCGAGGGTGGCGCCGCGAATCAAAACAAAGTACGTTGTCTACCTCCTAGTCGCCATCATGCTTTATCTCGCAGGCCATCTGATCGTGCACCTCGTAAAAGGAGGAGCCGCTTGAGTGAATTGCGCGAGCCGGAGTTTGATCGCGTGGTCGCGCTGGTCCTGCGCGTGGGAGCATTCGGCTGCTTCTTCATCATGCTGGCAGGGCTGCTTGTGGAGCTGTTCCTGCCTGGTCAACTTCCGAAAGAGATTGAACGAATCGGCGTCTTGCTGATGCTGGCCACACCGGTGGTCAGGGTTGCGGTTGCAGGCGTTCTTTTTCTGCGGGAAAGGGATTGGAAGTACGGAGCAATCTCGTTTGGAGTACTGGCGATTCTTCTGCTCGGCGCAGTCTTCGGGATCGGTGAGCACTGACGGCAATTGAGCAATTGGGCAATGTGAAAAATTAGAGCGAGAGTGGTTCAGTCGCCCTCTAGAAAATGTGCAATTTGATGCTCAGATATTTTTTGGGATTCTCGCGAAACGCATCCACGAAGCCGCGAGTTTGTACCAGCAGCTGGTTGGCGTTGTTATAGAGTGAATCGTCCTTGAACAGCTTCCCGGCTGTTCCCTGGCCTGCTTCCAGTTGGGTAGTGATGGCCGCAAGTTTTGTGATCGTGGTATCAATCTTGTTCGCCAGTTCCTCGTCCTTGGTCAACCTGCCTAATGTTCCCTTTCCCGCGTTGAGATCTTCGCTCACTTTCTTGAAATTCGCGATCGTATCATTGGCATTATTGTAGAGAGAGGGATCTTTAAGGAATTTACCGGCGCTGCCTTTTCCGGCTTGCAGGTCGTCGGCGACCATGTTTATTTTATCGAGCGTAGCGACAAACTTATTATAGGCATCATTGTTATTGATTAATTTTCCCAAACTTCCCTGACCCTGGGCGACCTCGTCAACCACGCCTTTGAACTCTGTAACGGTTTGAGATAAGCGGTCGTAAAGTAAAGGATCGTAAATCAACTTTCCCAACGAGCCTTTGCCGCTCTCCGCGAAGGCCAGGATGCGGTCGGCACGCTTGAGCAGCGCGTCCATGTTCTGCAATGTGCTCTGGCTGGAGCGCACCACTTCGTTGAAATCGGGATGCACTTGCGTGGGCAGGACGTCGCCGTTCTTCGCAATCGGCCCAACCGCCTGCGAGCTGTCGATGTCGAGGTACGTCTCCCCGAGCACTCCCGCGGTATCCAGCGACGCCATCGAGTCCTTGCGCAGATTAAAGCCGTACTTCGTACTCACCTTCATGATCACTTCAACCGGAATGTTTTGTTTATCCCTGTCGGGCACAACGCGAATGGCCGCAACATTGCCAATGTCGACGCCGCTGAGGCGCACTGGAGCGCCCACTCGCAATCCACTGGCATTATCGAAGTACGAAATAAGGGTGATTCGGTGCGAGAAGAAGCCGCCCGTTCCGGACATTAGGAACAAAAGTAAAGCCAGAGTTAAGCTGGCAATAATTACAGTGATGCCGACACGGAGTTCCGACCATTTAAGCTGCTTCTGACTCGGCAAATGATCTCCTCAAACTGCTGCTGGGCACTGTTCCCGCACCGAATGGAGGTGTGTGAGCTTCGAGCGCCCCTCGCAGCATGATAACAAAGCGGCAGACTCCTAATACCGTCGCGGACGAAGAGCAGGCAGCAGCGCGAGCCCAAGCAGATACGCGAGGACTCCGCAGGCCAGAGTGGCAGTCAAGCCAAACTGGATCGCGACTACCATCGCCAACACCGAACCCAGGACGCTGGCAGCCGCATTCATCGCCCAAGCCCACTCCACGGCATTCTGTTCAGTATTCGGCGCAACTGCGAGATCCGAGACGGGAAGCACGGCCAGCGCCCGCAAGCCGGTCGGAAATGGCATCCCCATCACGAAACCAAGGGGCGCCAATAGCACCGCACTTACTCCCAGCCGCGAGTAAAATCCGAGTCCCACCCATGCGGCCAGCCAATGAGGCAGAAACATCACATTCACCAGCAGCGCGCCGATGACCAGGGTGAGCGGCATCCACGCCAGTTCTGTCCTAGGTAGCCACCGCCTTGAAAATAGACTGCCCGCGCCGCTTGACAACATCAGCAGAAAGATCACAACTGTAAGCGCGTATGTGGGATGGCCCAGAAAAAGTACAAATCTCTGGATGAAGGCGATTTCTACCAGAATGTAACCCAGGCCAATCGCCACAAAATAGAGCAGGGCGGAAGGCGACTGCCGGATGCGACCGGTGTGCCATACAAGAGGCAGAATCAGGAAGCTCAACACGGCGACGAAGGAAATCACCAGCACCAGCAGCAGCACCAGTACACCTAGATTTACTTTCCAATCGATTCCCGAATGTTGATTCACCCGCCCCAGAACTTGTTTCGGCTTCAGAGTGAAGAAAAAGAACGGCGCATTGTCGTCGACCGGGGCAACGTTATAGGCGTACTGCCGCCCAAAGCTGTAAGCATCGTTGCTGGCGATCAGATCGCTAAACGGATTGCTCCCCGGCTGCGAAGGAAGGTATAGCGGTTCCAGTTCGTCGTATAGCTGAAAGTGAGCCTTTACCGCGGCTTCTTCCTCCGTCGTGAAAGGCGTTTTCTTTGCCAGCACCACCACCGGGATCCCGTCTTCATCGAGCGCTCCCTCGGAGGCAACGATGAAATGCCGCGCCGGATTCGCAACCCCCAGGCGATGCAAAGCCTCCATGGCCACCGCGACTACGCGCAGGGCCTCCCGCGGCTCATGAAATTCCCAGCGAGTGATCGCGATCATTCCTTCCGGCCGGAGATGATTGAAATACTCGCGAAAAGCCTCGACTGTATAAAGATTGTTTTCGCTGAGCGCAAATGCTCCCGCGGCGGTGGAGGCCCACGTATCCACCAGCGTCATCTGTACCACATCGAACTGTTGCGGGGTGGAACGCAGATAAGAGCGGCCATCGGTGACATTCATGTGCACGTCCGGACGCTGATAGAGGTGCCGGGAGTAAGCGGCGTATCGGCCGCGCATGACGCTGTTAGCGATAATAGGATTAATCTCAATCCCAGTGACGCTCGGGCTCCCGCTGGCCAGCGCGCGCAGCACGTCAACCCCGCCGCCTGGACCGATAATGGCAAATTCCCCTCGCGGCCGCAGCACATTCGCCAGTGAAGGAGCGGTGGACATGAGAATGTCTTCCCACGGCGTACCGCGCACGTGCTCCGGTTCGACATTCATGATGTAGGTGGAAGCGTCCGCGTCGATAACAATAGTTTTGTTTTGAGCTTGACGATCGACTTCCACGCGAGACAACGCGTTCCAGCGGGCAAACTCCACCCATGCCGGATCGCGGAAAAATCCCTTCGCATAGACCACATCGATCAGGCGATCGGAATGGTTTCCGGCAATCAGAATCAGGAAAGCCGCCAGGAAAAATCCCGCAACCCGGCGCTCCATTTGCGAAGTTGCCCACACTGCGGCGGCGCCGGCCAGCGCAACGCTGGAAACCAGAATCGTGTTGGGGCCACCAATCCAATTGAGAAGTGGTACCACTGCGAGGCATGCCATCGCCCCGCCGCCCAGATCAGCACCGTAAAGCACAGGAATCCGTTGCGACTCGCGCGCAAACACAACCGAAAACAAAACTCCGGTCAAGAAAAAAGGAATGGCGGCGGTAAGATACAGAACCGTCAACCGCAAGAAGTTTGTTCCAGAGACCTGGAGCGACACCGGAACGTGCAAGACAATCTCGAGCACCAAGAGAATCATCAGAGAATTGAACCGGCAGAGGCGCGTGGCGAGAGCGCGGGTTTCGTACTCTCCCAGACGGCGCTTGAACAAGTAAGCGAAAACTCCGCCGGCACCCAGGCCCAGCAGGGCGATTGAGATCGCGAGGAACGCGAAGTGATAAAAAAGCACAACCGAAAAAAGTCGCGTTAGCGACAGTTCCAGCAAAAGCGCGGCGAAACTCGTGAGCCCAAGTCCGGCAAGCAACGTTGGCTGGGACAATTCTGCGGATGAAGACACAGCGGGAGCCTGAATGGTCGCAGACATAATGGCTTGGGATGCACAAGTCTAGCAGAACATCTGGCCAATGAACCCGCTCGAGGCTAGCTTTCGAGAATGACCTGCGCGATAGCTTGCTCTGCGGTGTGGGAAATGGAGAGAGCGGCGTTTCTTATCCCGAGCTTGGCGGCAAGTTCAGCGGCTTTGCCATGAAAAGAGATACTCGGACGCCCGCCCGGCAGCCGCACAACTTCGCAATCGCGCCAAGCCACCCCATGGTTCCAGCCGGTTCCCAGAGCCTTCATGGCCGCTTCCTTGGCGGCAAAGCGGGCAGCGTAACGCTCGGCACGATTTGCCTTGGAATCGCAATACTCTATTTCGCCGGCGGTAAAAACGCGCAGCAGAAAGCGACCGCCAAAACGCTCGATCGAACGCCGTATGCGCGGAACCTCAGCAATGTCAATGCCTGTTCCCACGATCATATTTTGTATTTCTCAAACACTACAGCAACCGGTCGCCGCGGTAAATGAGTTCGCCATCCAGCATTCGCGCTTCTTTCGTCAGCTGATGCGGCTTCAACGGTCCGGTCCCATCGATATGCATCACTTCATGCCCGTGCGCTACCAGCCAGTCGGAGACGAGCATGCGGTGGCAGCGGAAGTATACGCGCTCGGCGCACATATAGGCGGTGCGCGAAAAGTCGGCGAGCGCAATCAGTTCTTTCATCGCGTTTTCAAACTCCGCAGTCAGCATGTAGTCGGCATAGTTTCGAAAGGAAGCATTCCGGAGAGCGATGTTCGGCGAGTCCTCGCGAATTTTCTTGCGATAGCCGCCAAGGGCCGGCATCCAGACATAACGAATCTCGGCTTCCACCAGGCTCTTTTCCAGAGATTCGCGATTAAATTGCGGCAGCCGGCGCGACATCGGGAAGGCGCGAATATCCACCAGCGTTTGAATCGAGTGGGTGCGAAGCGTCTTGAACAGGTCCTCGAGCGAACGAGTCGAATGTCCAAGGGTAAAGAGAATAGCCAATGAACATTCGATGCGAAAGATCAAGAAGCGATGCGATTCAAAGCAGCCGCCACGGCTGCATCCTGCTCCGGAAATACTGTCCGCAAATCCAGCAGCACGCGGCCTTCGTCGACCCGCGCGATTATAGGGATTTCCGAGCCGCGCAAACCGGCATTCAGTTCGTCCGCACTAAGACCATCGCAGGTCAGCGCCAAAAGGCGCGTGGGCAGAACCGCGGATGGTGCGGCGCCCCCGCCGAGAAGTGATTCCCCATCCACTACTTCAATGTCCAATTTGGGGTTGGCAATGCACGCTGCGAGCGCCTCGGCGCGGCTGCCAATCTCGTTTTTCGAAAGCTGCATCATGCGCAGCGCAGGAATTGCAGCGTGGTCGTGCCGCACGTACGCGAGCAGAGTCGCTTCCAGCGCTGCATAGGTCAATTTATCCACACGCAGCGCCCGAAACAATGAGTTCGACCGCATACGCGCGACTAACTCCCGAGTTCCGCTGATCAACCCCGCTTGGGGCCCACCCAGCAATTTGTCGCCGCTGTAGGTAACAATATCAACTCCGCTGCGCAGGCTATCCAGCACGCCCGGTTCGCCGTCGATTCCGACAGCACGCAGATCGAACAGGCCGCCGCTGCCCAGGTCCTCCATCAGCGGAATGCCCCGCCTCTTGGCCAGTGCCGCCAACTCCGTAGTGGAAGCCTGTTCCGTGAAGCCGGTGATCTCGAAGTTTGAGCGATGCACGCGCAACAGAAGCCGAGTTCGCTCCGTGATGGCACGTTCATAGTCGGAAATTCGCGTGCGGTTCGTGGTGCCTACTTCGCGCAAGATGGCGCCCGACTTCGCCATCACATCGGGAATGCGGAACGAACCGCCGATCTCCACCAATTCTCCGCGGGAAACAATAACTTCCCCGTCCTCAGCCAGAGTGTTTAGCGCGAGCAGGACGGCCGCCGCGTTATTGTTGACCACGATAGTCGCCACCGCTCGTGTAGACATCGCCGCCTCGGCTGTACCGCCTGGGCGAAGCCCGGCGGTATTCGGAGAATTCGTGTCAGCCTCTTTGCCGCTCAGCAAGCGCTGAAACAGCCGGTCTACGTGCACGTCCCGTTTTCCGCGAGCTCCAGCGTCAAGGTCGAACTCCAGATTGGAATAACTCGCTGCAGTTTCGCGAATGTGCTCGATGGCGGCATCCGCAAGCGGAGCGCGGCCCAGGTTGGTATGCAGAATTACGCCAGTGGCATTGATCACTGGACGCAGGCAGCAACTGAACCCGCCGCGCAGTTGAGTCTCGACCGCCTCCGGCAGACCAGCGAGCGCAACGGCCAAGGTATCTTCGTCCAGGGGTCCGGACGTGATCTCCTTTCGCAGCTGCGCCAGTATGGCTCGCAGCGCCTCCACAACCGGCTCGTGCCCGTATACCGCTGCCAATGGGCTCACTGCGGAGCCACGCATCACATCATCGACCGAGGGAAGCCTGCGGAAAAGTTCTGACAGAGCGACACTTTTCACCGGAAGATTATCCCATGAAGTGGATGCAAAAAGAACGATTGCCGGATCAATGATTGCCGCATGAATGAGTGCTGGATCGGCATCGGATTTCGTCAGAGTGTGTGCAGGTAGGCGAGTAGATCCTGAATATCCTGCTGGCTGAGAACCTGGCTGTACCCCGGCATATCGGGACGGCCATTGCGAATAATATCGGCGACACGCTCGTCATTCGCAGGTAGTCCGCTGAGAGAAAGATATTGATGCTGAAATATTCCTTTCAGGCCAGGTCCCTTTTTACCTTTCGTCGAGTAAGGCCGGTGACAGCGGTCGCAGTAATTGTCATAAATTTTCCGTCCCGAAGATTGTTGCGGGTTAAGGCGGAGTTCCGCATCTGATCTACGCCGCTCCACCTCGCAACCCGCGAGGGCGGCCAACATCAGCAGCGCGGAGAAGCCTACAATAATACGCTGGCAGCCGGTAGTGAACATCCGATCGAGCCGTCGTTCCCGAACCCAAATCTTTATAATTACCATTAGATTTCGTGCGATCCAAATCATCCGATGGAGTATTTTCGCGCCCACCACTCACCGCGCCTTCTGGGCCTTCTACAATGATAGAACATTGTTATTGCGAAGCCGCAACGCTGCCATAACTCGCCGCCTAATTTCGTCATTGATTTAGGATCTGCCACATGAGAGCCGTATTCCAATGGAGCCTGAACCCGCGCATGCTGGAACTTGGGAAGCGCACGTTAATTATGGGCATCGTTAATGTGACCCCGGACTCTTTTTCTGACGGGGGCCAACATTTGGATCCTGAGAAAGCAACGGCTCACGCTCTCCAGTTAATCGACGAAGGAGCAGATATCATCGACATTGGAGGAGAATCGACTCGTCCCGGCGCGAAGGTCGAAGCTCCGTCTTCTCCGGCGAACCGTCCGGAGCAGGAGTCGGCCAACGAGCAACGGGATAACGCCGGCTCAGAGCCTGCGAAAACTGCCGTAACCGCAGAGGAGGAATTGCGACGTGTTCTGCCGGTGATTACTCAGCTGAAAAGAGAGCGGCCCGATACATTTATCTCCATCGATACTTACAAATCCGTTGTTGCGCGCGCGGCTGTGGCTGCGGGAGCCGAAATCGTCAACGATGTCAGCGGTCTGCGCTGGGACCGGCAAATGGCAAAAACAATCTCGGAATTGAAATGCGGCGTTATCCTGATGCACATGCGCGGTCGTCCCGAGGAGTGGCGCACGCTGCCGCCCCCGGGCGACATCGTTTTGCAAGTCAAGAGGGAACTCAGGGAGTGGGTGGAATCGGCCGTAGTATTCGGGGTGCGGCGGGAAAAGATCGTACTTGATCCTGGCTTTGGCTTCGGAAAGAGTTTCGAGCAGAACTACCCGCTGCTGGCTCGTTTTCAGGAATTACAATGGCTCGGACTCCCGCTCCTGGCGGGAACTTCACGAAAATCCTTCATCGGCCGCATGCTAGCGAAAAACGGACAAGATGCGCCTCAGGCCGACCGGCTTTACGGAAATCTGGCGGCGCATACCGTCCTCATACTCAAGGGCGCGCACATTTTGCGAACGCACGATGTAAAGGCAGCGGTTGAAGCGGCTCGCGTGGCCGATACCATCCTGGCCGCTCGTTGATTTGTGGATGCAAAGGCGCAGCGCGGGATGACAATCCCGCGCTTGCCGCAGCGAGCCAGGATGAGATAGGAGAAGTTATCACGAATCGCTTTTGCCGAGGCGGCGACCCGACAATCTCCTCCTAACTTCTTCTCCCGAAGTTTCTAGTAAACTACAGTTTCGGGCGTCCCATCCTCCTGCTGAAGCCGCTCAAAGAGCCACCATTCTAGAGAGGTGACTTGGGTAACAAAACTGCGCTTCCATACCGATAAGTTCGAGGATGGAGTGTTATACCATCCAACTACATAAATGGAAGACTTCCGAGCGAGAACGCGAAAGAACTTCCCATAATTCTATCCAGGGATCACCAATTAATTTGCGGTTTTGAGAGAGTGTGCCACTCCTATGTCGACGCCAGCGAATCGTCTACCCAACGTAGGTTCCTCATCACCCGGAGCAGCAGCGGCTGCAGCGCCCGCGCCCGCTCCAATCTCGACGCCGGAACTTCTGCATTCCATGCTGAGAACCTCAGCAAAGATCAGCGACCTGTTCTTTTCTCCAGGGAAACCGCCGTTGGTGGAGATTAGTGGAAAGCTGGCCCCCGCCGGATCGCCCCGAGCTCTTACCAGTGAGGACACACGGCGCATTGCCGGCGACTTCATCTCCAATAACCAACATGCGATCGAGAATCTGAAGAGAGTGGGCTCGTGCGATGTGTCTTACAGTTTGCCGGGTTCGAGCCGGTTTCGCGTCAACATCTTCATGCAGCGTGGCACCCATGCCATCGTAATGCGAGTCATTCCGGGCAAAGTTCCGGATTTCGAGTCCCTCAGCTTGCCCTCAGAGTTGGGCAAGATTGTCGGCCTGCGCAATGGAGTTGTGTTGGTCACCGGCCCGACGGGCTCGGGCAAATCGTCCACTTTGGCGGCGATCATCGACAAGATTAATAAAGAACAGTCTTATCACGTGCTCACCATCGAGGACCCAGTCGAGTTTCTGCACCAGCACAAGAGTTGCATCGTTCATCAGCGTGAGTTGCACAGTGATACTCCCAGTTTTGCGTTGGCCTTGCGGGCGGCGCTGCGCCAGGCACCGAAAGTAATTCTCGTAGGCGAGATGAGGGATCGTGAAACGATCGAGATCGCAATGGAGGCCGCGGAAACCGGGCACTTGGTCCTTTCCACGCTGCACACCATCGATGCCTCCAAGACGGTAGAAAGAATCGTAGGAGCGTTTCCGATGGCGGAACAGCACACTCTGAGGAACCGGTTGGCGAAGAGTTTTCAATACATCGTTTCCCAGAGACTTATCCCTCGCAAAGACGGTACGGGCCGCGTTGCGGCAATCGAAATTTTGAAGTCGACATTGCGCACCCGCGAATATGTTGAAAAAGGCGAAGGTGACGGAAAGACATTGCTCGACGCGATGCGCGTAGGCAGCCAGGATGGCATGCAGCACTTTGATGGCGAGATCGAGAGATTAATCCGCGAAGGCATCGTCTCTCTCGACACTGGATTGGCTTACGCCACGAATCCCGGTAATCTGCAGCTTGAGTTGGCCGACCTCGCGCAACCTCAGACCGATCCTTTACTGGAAACTGCGGAGTAAGACTCAGAAGACCTAAAACGCCTTTCCCGAATCCAGCAGAATCGTCACTGGCCCATCGTTCACCAATTCCACCTGCATCATCTCCTGGAATCGTCCAGTCTCGCAGCACAATCCCTCGGCCTGAAGTTGCTTCACGAACAATTCGTAGAGTTCTCGCGCCTTCGCTGGTGGCGCCGCAGCGTCGAACGAGGGCCGCTTGCCGCGTCTAACGTCGCCGAGCAGGGTGAATTGCGAAACCACCAGCACTCTTCCGCCAATCTCCTGAACGCTTCGGTTCATTTTTCCCTGGTCGTCGTCAAACACGCGCAGTCCCGCAATTTTTTCCGCCAGGTAGATGGCATCGGACTCGGTGTCGTCCCGGCCGACGCCAAGCAAAATCAGCAGACCCGGGCCAATTTCACCGGCAATCTCTCCATTCACCGTGACTTTGGACCGGCTCACCCGCTGCACGACAGCACGCATGTGGTTTGACCGTTACGAGCGGCCACGTTTAGGATGCTGAAGGTATATCACAGGCGCTGGCGCGGCAAACGATTGCGTTCCTTTACAGCCATTTACCGGGACCATTACACTACACGGTCGCCTCTTTCCGTTGCATTGCATTCGAGCAAGTGACCTGGGCCGAGAATGCGCGGGCTGACAGAGAAATTGGCAATCGTAATTTTGTCTGTTAGCTTGGTCAATCTCATTTCACCTTTTGTGGCCCAGCTTTGGCGATCTTGAGTCCAGACATTGAATTTAAAATCTAACTTAGTTTAACGAGGAGAAACATGGCAGCCGTTGACGAAAAAGTTAAGCAGATTATCGTGGAGCAATTGGGCGTGGATGAGGGTGAAGTCACGTCCAGCGCTTCGTTCGTGGACGACCTGGGAGCAGATTCACTGGATACGGTCGAACTAGTGATGGCTTTCGAAGAAGGTTTCGACATCGAGATTCCCGACGAAGACGCGGAAAAAATCCGCACCGTGCAGGATGCCATCGATTACATCTCCAAGCACGCGAAAGGCGGCAAGTAATTTGGGACGCAGGGTCGTAGTAACCGGCATCGGCCTGATCTGCGGGGTGGGAAACACAACCGGGGAGGTCTGGCAGGCCGTGCTTGCAGGCAAGAGCGGCGTGGCCCGCATTACCCAGTTCGACTCCAGCAACTTTGCCTGCCAGATCGCTGCCGAAGTAAAGAACTTCGATCCGCTGAACTTCATCGAAAAAAAAGAAGTCAAGAAAATGGGACGCTTCATCCATTTGGCGCTGGCTGCCTCGGAGGAAGCGTTCAAAATGTCGGGCCTGCAGATCACGCCCGAAAGTGCTGAGCGCGTCGGCGTGCACATCGGCTCGGGCATTGGAGGTTTCGACATCATCGAACGCGAGCACGCTGCGCTTCTTGAAGGCGGCCCGCGCAAGGTTTCACCATTTTTCATCCCCGCAGCCATCATCAATCTTGCGGCCGGCCATGTCTCCATGCGCTTTGGAGCCAAGGGGCCCAATGAAGCGACAGCTACCGCCTGCACTACCAGCGCGCATTCCATCGGAGATTCGTTCCGCATCATTCAGCATAACGATGCCGACGTAATGATCGCCGGCGGCTCCGAAGCGGCTATCACGCCCATGGGGGTGGGTGGATTCGCCGCTATGCGCGCCCTTTCTACGCGAAACGAAGATCCTGAGAAAGCAAGCCGCCCCTGGGACAAGGATCGCGACGGCTTTGTCATGGGCGAGGGCGCAGGAATTCTGATGCTCGAAGAACTGGAGCACGCGAAAAAGCGCGGAGCTGCCATACTCGCTGAAGTCGCGGGTTATGGAATGTCCGGCGATGCCTTTCACATGACCCAACCTGCCCCTGAACACGAAGGCGGCTTCCGCGTAATGCGCAATGCCGTTCGCGACGCCGGTGTGAGCCCCGACAAGGTCGATTACGTGAACGCCCACGGCACTTCCACTCCCATCGGCGACACCCTCGAAGCTCATGCCATCCGAAATTTTTTTGGCGACCGGAAAATTCCCGTCAGCTCGACCAAGTCAATGACCGGCCATCTGCTGGGCGGTGCTGGAGGCCTCGAAGCGGGCATCACCGTTCTCACTTTGCGCGACCAGATCCTGCCGCCCACCATCAACCTGGAGAATCAGGATCCGGAAACCAACGCCATGGATTTCGTCCCCAACCACGCCCGCAAGGCCAAAGTCGAATACGCCATGTCAAATTCATTTGGCTTCGGCGGAACCAACGGCGCGTTGCTGTTTCGGAAATGGTCGGAATAGGTTTTCCACCGTGGTGGCCTCGCGACGTAGACTATGTGTAGTGCTGCCATTCCGATTTTTGTGAAACGTCGCAGAATGGCGCAATCAATGCTCGGAGGAATATATGCGTTCCTTTCGACTCCCCAGTGAAAGTGACTCCTATCGCAGTGCTCGGAACCGACTGCTGCAGGCAGAAATCGACCTGAGGCGACGGGTCGAAGAAATTGCCGCTCTGCGACGCCAGCTTCCCCTTGGCGGCGAAATACCCGAAGACTATATCTTTGAAGAGGCTTCGGCCAACCTCGATTCCTCTCCAAAGGCACGGCACGTGTCGCTTTCCCAGCTGTTCCAGCCGGGCAAAGATACGCTTGTCATCTACAGCTTCATGTTCGGACCGGAGATGAAATCCGCCTGCCCGATGTGCAGTTCGATGCTCGACAGCCTGAATGGTGCCGCAGTCCATGCCGATCAGCGTATTAACCTGGCAGTAGTAGCGAAGTCTTCTCCGGAACGAATCCAAACTTTCGCCCGCGAACGCGGATGGAATCGCCTGCATCTTCTCTCCTCTGCGCACAACAACTACAATCGCGACTACTACGGCGAGAACCATGAAGGAGGTCAACAACTTTCGCTAAATGTGTTTGTTCGACGCGATGGGAAAATTCACCATTTTTACCATTCCGGGCTTTTGCTGGCTCCGCCTGAGCCGGGACAAAATGAGCGGCACGTCGACATGATCTGGCCGCTGTGGAACCTGCTTGATTTCACGCCCGAAGGCCGCGGCGCAGACTGGTTTCCGAGTCTCACCTACCAATAACTCCGCCACCGTTTGTGATTTCAGCAATCTTGGATTTTTTAACTCGAATCACCAGTCCACTCCCACCAGTAATACTTTTGTAACCTCCTGTTGCCCCTAGGTGCCTTTGCATGTCTTCCGGGGCACGCCAAAATAAGCTTCAGTACCGCAATCTGGCCAAAACACATGCAAAAAGCTTTTGGTACTGCCCTGGCGCCCTTGCCGTCCGGCAAAAAAGGGACCGCCCGCGTCGCCCTTGTCGACCTCAAGGAATCCTCCCGGTATCTGCTCGCGGAATGCTTCCGCCAGTTCGGCATCGAAACGGTGCTGGTATCCACGGGCGCTGCGGAACGGCTTAGTCAGGAAAAATTCGAGGCCTGCGTGGTGAATCTCGCGCCGGGCGCGGAATCCGTGATGGAAGCCGCCCGCACCTCCGCCTCAAACAGCCGAATTGTCCTTTACGGTCTGGGCGGCAGCGCACATGAGGCCATGCGCTATTCCAAATACGGCATCAATGCCATGTTCCAGGAGCCTCTGGAGCGGCCGGCGGCGCTCAAACTGGTTCGCGCTACGCACATGCTGGTGCTGCACGAATTCCGCCGCTACGCCCGCATTCCGATCATCACCGAGGTTTTGGTGGTCAGTAATGACGGCCACCGGCTTAGCACGTCGAGCATCGATCTCAGCTCCGGTGGCCTGTCGCTGAAGAGCTCCGAAGACATGCCTGCAGGAACCAATGTGGAAATATCTTTCTCGCTGCTGACCCTTCCGCGCGTGAACGTCCGCGCTGTTGTGACGTGGCGGAAAGCCAAGTCCTTCGGATTGCGCTTCGATCCCGCCGACGAACGCCGGCATAAAGTTAAAGAGTGGATCGACGCCTTCCTCGAAAACTAACTGTCTTTTGTAAACTTGGATCATGAGGAGACAGCCGCTCTCGGCGGTCTCGCTTTCTAAGCAACGGCGCGGTTCCTTCGTCCCCGCTACAATAACACCGTGACGGAAGCCGTAACTCGCGAAAACGCTGCCACCTCGGGTCCCCGCCGCTTCACCCTCCGCCAAAGGTTCGTTCTGCGCATCATCGTAGCCGTCGGCTACGGGTTCATCCGTCTCGTCGGCCCTACCCTACGGATATGCGTGTCGCGCGAGGAAGGCGCACAAGCCATCGGCCAGCGCCCTCTGATCCTGTGTTTCTGGCACGCCTGCATCATTCCCGCCACTTACTTGTTTCGCAACGTCGGAGTGCGCGTGATGAGCAGTTACAGCTACGACGGCGAATACATGGGTCGCATCATCCGCAAATTCGGTTTCGTCGCCGTCAAAGGTTCCAGCAGCCGCAATGCCGTACGCGCCCTGCTCGGATTGCGCCGGGCGCTGAAAGAAGGCTGGGCCGTAGCCTTCAGCCTGGATGGCCCACGCGGCCCGCGCTACAAGGTGAAGCCCGGTCCCATCGCCCTGGCGCGGGCTTCCGGCGTTTCCCTGAGCACGTTTCACATGGCTGTGGAAAGCGCCTGGGTGCTCAACACCTGGGACCGGCTGATCATACCCAAACCGTTTTCCCGTGTCCTGGTGAGCTTCGGCCAACTGATCCCGGTCCCGTCAGACGCCAGCGACGCAGATCTGGAAGGCTATCAGCAGCACTTGCAGAAGTCGCTCGATCGTGTTCGGGAATTTTCGGAAGCAAATCTGCAAAAAGTTGGCACGCCCGAATTTCCGTACCGCACCTGAGGTGATTCAGCCGGAAAGAATCGATAATTTCCTTATGTGGGGAGCTTCAACTGACTTTCTCTGGCTCCCTCGAAATGGCAATGGGCATGGATGCGTTCATTTTGCCGCCGAAATATTTCGTGCGCGCCAGCAGCAATTTTTCGATATCGACTCCACTCAGTGGTTGTTGCCGACCCAGCAGATGCGTGACCAGCGCAATCTGTGCGAAGTGTTCCACAGTTTCCATTTTCATGTAAGCGTGCTCGATCGTATCCCCATAGGCCACGACACCGTGATTCGACATTAGGATGGCGTCGTAGTGGGGAACATACGGTTCCAAAGTCTTCGCCAACTCCGACGTTCCAGGCGTGCCATATCGGGCCAGCGGAATGCATCCCAATCCCATCACCACTTCGCAGACTAACGGCTCCGTCAAGGCCATTCCTGCAGCGGCGAATCCGGTTGCCGTCGGCGGATGCGCATGGACGATAGCTTGTACGTCGGGCCGCTCGCGATAAATCAGCAGGTGCATTCCAATTTCGCTGGTCACATTCCGGCGTCCCGCTACCTGAATGCCATTCCGGTCAACAATCACCATATCCCCGGCGCGCATCGCTCCCTTGCTTACGCAGGTGGGCGTCACCAGTATGCGATCTCCATCCAGTCGCACCGACAGATTCCCGTCCATCGCCGCCACAAATCCACGCTCGTGCAGCATGCGTCCGTAGCGAACAATCTCTTCCCTGTGTTTGCGTTCAACGGGCATGGGAACTCTCTTAGGGGGAGTGACGAAAAGCGGCTAAAGCTTCAGCCCCCGCATAGTATCGCACCTTGCCGGAATCAGACAAACAAATTTACAGAGATCATGAAATATATTGGTCGAACTCCAAACTAAGTCCCTCCTCACATTGTTCTTGTAATCTAAAACCGTGCTGGTTTCCGACTTCAACTTTCAGCTTCCCGCCGCGCTCATTGCCCAGGAACCTCTGGCCTCCCGCGACGCATCCCGGATGTTGCATGTGCAGCGCTGCGCCGGCCGATGGTCCGACTCTACATTTCGAGAGTTCCCGCAATTATTACGCTGTGATGACATGGTTGTGTTTAACAACACGCGAGTTTTTCCCGCTCGACTTTACGGACGCCGCGAAGGTGCCCAGGCGCAACCGAGCAGCCCTAACAATCCAGCTGCCCGGGATTTTCTCCATGGCCGCATTGAGGTTTTGCTGACGCGACAGCTTTCTACTGACCCGAATGACTGGGAGTGCCTGGTCCGCCCCGGCCGCAAAATCGGCGTGGGCGAGCGCCTGTTCTTCGGAGAGCAGGATGAATTGCAAGCCGAAGTCCTGGCCCGCGCGGAATTCGGCGGGCGCCGCATTCGCTTCCAGCCCATCGCGGATTTCTTCGCCACTCTGAATCGCGTGGGCCATGTTCCGCTTCCGCCTTACATCTCGCGACCGGATTCTCCCCGCGATCGCGAACGCTATCAAACTGTCTACGCGGAGCAGAACGGGTCCGTTGCGGCTCCGACCGCCGGTCTTCATTTCACTCCCGAAATCCTCGATCGCATCCGCCAGCTCGGTGTCGAAACCGCCGAGATCACGCTGCACGTCGGCCTCGGAACCTTTCAACCGATCCGCGTCGAAAGCGTCGAAGAACATCAGATCCACTCCGAGCCCTATACGATCTCCGCCAACGCCGCCGCCGCGATCAATCGCGCTCTGAGCACGGCGCGACGCGTCGTTGCCGTAGGTACCACCACGCTTCGCGCACTCGAACACGCGGCCATCGCTGGTGCGGGAAAGATTGCACCAGGCGAGGCATCGGCCGACCTTTTTATCTATCCGGGATTCGAATTCAAAGTGGTTCGCGCGATGCTGACAAATTTTCACCTGCCACAATCGTCTCTATTGATGCTGGTCTGCGCATTCGGGGGGAAAGACAACATTTTGCGCGCCTACGAACACGCGGTCGCCGAAAAGTATCGTTTCTATTCCTATGGCGATTGCATGTTCATCGAATGATCAAATGTCTTCTCATCCTGTGGACTTCTGTAGCCCTGAAGTAAAGGTTTTTATTGCGTTATACTTTCCCGGGAGCAGTTCATGTCCACGACGCTAAAGCAGTTCTCGATCCAAGACTTTGTCGCCGCACTCCGCAAGTTCCCTGAGGCTGCCTTCGATGAGACGGAGCAACTTCGCCAATTTCTGCAGGATGCTCCGCTCAATCCCGATTCACTCGCTCCTTATCTAGCCTGGGATCGTCAGCACTACACGCGCAACCTAATCGACAAGACTTCCCTCTACGAATTAATTGCCATCTGCTGGGAAGTCGGCCAGGCCAGCTCGGTTCACAATCACCGCGATCAAAACTGTTGGATGGCCGTCCCGATCGGCCGTTTGCTGGTCGAAAATTTTCGCGTGATTGACCAGGACATCGCCGCCGGTAAATGCAGAATCGAATCCACAGACACGGTCGAGATGAGCCCGTCGCACCCCTGTGCCGTTGATCCGCTGGAGCCTGTACACCGGGTCTTCAACCCTCGCGAATTCAACCAGCGCGCCGTCAGCTTGCACGTGTATTCACGTCCGTTTGACACGTGCGTGGTCTACTCGGCCGAACAGGGTACTTGCGGCGAGATTCAGCTGCACTACACCACGCAATACGGAAAACGGGTATAAGTTCCTTAGCTCGAATAGTTTCATTGGCGACCGGACAAATATAGCTAATCAACGGCGGCAGCGCATTTCTCTCATCTCTTTCTGCTGCTAAACTAATCCAGTTGCCTCCTCGCAAGAAAGCTTCGGTCGCCAATGCTGACGCGGTTTCCGTGCCGGCGGTGTCTCCCGCGTCCGTCGATAAACGAACCCCTGTTCTGCTGCCAAAAACTGGCCGCGAAAAAGACGGTCGTCATAAAGATCGCATCTTCCTGATCGACACCATGTCGTTCATCTTCCGGGCTTATCACGCCATGGCACGCCAGCGGCCCATGACGACCCGGGCCGGACTTCCCACCGCCGCCATTCTCGTCTTCGTCAATATGCTGCGCAAACTGCGCGACGATTTTTCGCCCGCTTATCTTGCCGCCGTCTTCGATGTCGCTGCGAAAACTTTTCGTGACACTCAAGCCGAGTCCATCACCTCGGTTCGAAAATTCGACATCAAAACTCAAACCTTTGCCGAGATTGAATACAAAGGATACAAGGCCAACCGCGCCGCCATGCCCGAGGATCTCGCGCAACAGGTTCCTTACATTCGCCGCGCTCTCGAAGCCTACCGCATTCCAATTCTCGAGCTGGCAGGCTTCGAAGCGGACGACGTCATCGGCACCCTCGCGCGCAAAGCCGCCGACGCGTCGTATTGCGTCTATGTCGTCTCCAGCGACAAAGACATGATGCAGCTCGTTAATGATGACGTTCAGATTCTCAATCCTCCCAAAGACAATCTGATTTGCGATGCCGCCAGGGTGGAAGAAATTCTCGGAGTGCCCCCGGAGCGGGTCATCGATGTGATGGCCCTGCGCGGCGACTCGATCGACAATATTCCTGGGGCTCCCGGCATCGGCGACAAGGGCTCGGTCGAAATCATCAGACGCTTCGGCAGCGTCGAGCAGGCGCTCGATCACGCCGCCGAAGTTGAAAGGAAGACGTATCGCGAATCTCTGCTGAACAATCGCGACATAATTCTTTTCAGCAAGAGCATGGCTACGATCGACACGAATGTCCCCGTCGATTTCAACGTGGAAGCCATGCGCGTGGGCGAGCCTGATCTCGACCAGCTTCGCCAACTGTTCACCGAGCTCGAGTTTTCCTCGCTGTTGAAGGAAATTTTGCCCCAGGTTCAGGTGACTGAAACTCATTACACCGAAGCTCAGTCCGCCGCAGATGTTGAAGGTGTCATCAAATCTCTCTCGTTGAAGGGCGCCCTTGCCATAGCGGTGGAGCTCCAGCAAACAGAACCAGTTCCAGAAAGTGATGAAGAAGAAGCCCTTGATGAAGTGCCGCAACCGGGAATGCTCGCGCTGACTAGCGACTCATCTTCGCCTGCGTCTGCGCCCGAGCCCGCCCCACGCCGCGTCGCTATCTCCGCAGCCCCCGGCTCGGCCGCCATCGTTAAACTGGATGACGGCCCCGTCGCCGCAAAGCTGCGTTCCATCTTGGCCGACGCAAAGACGCCCAAGACCGTTCACGATTACAAAGCCGCCATCCACGCACTGGACGCTCTTGGCGTCCCTTTGCAAGGCGTAGAGCACGATCCCATGCTCTACTCCTACCTGCTGGATCCTACATATTCGTCACATCGTCTCCCGGACGTTGCTCTGCGCCGCTTCAGTCTCAAGCTCAGCGGCGATCTCGCTGAGGCTGCCGACGTCACGGGCCGCCTCGCGTCCGCACTTCACCAGGAAATCCAACCGGCCAACCTGACCAAGCTCTACGAAGAAATCGATCTTCCGCTCGTCCCTGTCCTCGCTCGCATGGAGCAGGCTGGAGTAAAAATCGACACTGCTGCGCTGGCGCAAATGTCATCTGAGCTCGAGCGCGAGATCGCTGTGAAAGCGAAGGAAATCTACCAGGCTGCGGGAACGGAGTTTAACGTCGGTTCGCCAAAGCAACTCGGTGACGTTTTATTCAACCGGATGAATCTTCCCAAGCCGGTGAAATATGGCAAGGGCCGCACTATATCGACTGCCGTCGATGTTCTCGAGACGCTGGCCGAGGACCATCCCATCGCCCGCATGGTTCTCGATTACCGCCAGCTTACCAAGCTAAAGTCGACTTACGTCGACACGCTGCCGGCGCTCATCAGCCGCTCCAGCGGACGCCTGCATACCACTTTCGGCCAAACCGGCACGGCCACCGGACGCCTGTCTTCCGCCAATCCAAATCTGCAAAACATTCCCATCCGCACTGAACTTGGACGCGGAATTCGCGCCGCTTTCATTGCTGAGCCCGGCCACGTCCTGCTCACCGCCGACTATTCGCAGATCGAACTCCGGCTGCTCGCTCACTTCTCGCGCGATCCGTTGCTGGTAGAGGCGTACCGGCGTGGAGATGACGTCCACACTCTCACCGCTTCGCAAGCTTTCGGCGTTCCGCCACTGATGGTCACGCCCGATCACCGCCGCCAGGCGAAGGTCGTCAATTTCGGAATCGTCTATGGACTCTCGCCCTTTGGGCTTTCGCAGAATCTTGGCATCGAACCCGCCGAAGCGAAACAATTCATCGCTGCCTATTTCGAAAAATACGCGGGTGTCCGCGCTTTCATCGATAAGACGCTGGAAGAGGCCCGCCGCGATCTGAAAGTAAGAACACTATTCGGACGCGTCCGCCCCATCCCTGACATCAACAGCAAAAACGCCAACCAGCGCGGCTTTGCCGAGCGCACCGCCGTGAACACTCCTCTGCAAGGCACGGCGGCAGATTTGATCAAGATCGCAATGATCCGCATCGATAGCGCCCTGCGGGAGCGGAAGCTGAAATCAAGAATGACGTTGCAAGTCCACGACGAACTAGTGTTCGAAGTTCCAGAAAAAGAAGTAGACGAAATGAAATCCCTGGTCCGCGAGCACATGGAGAAAGTTCATGACCTCGCCGTCCCACTGCAAATAGAAATGGGCGTGGGCCCGAACTGGAGAGATTTGGATTAGGTCGTCATGCAACCGTCGGCACCATCTACGCTCATGTAGCGGCAACCGCCCTCGGCGGCTCCACCCCGACCAAAGCGGCTGTTCCGTCTTCAACACCCAGCCTTCAACTGCCAATGCACCACCCCAAAATTCCCGCCCCCAAAATCAACCATGCTGAATTTATCTGGAACCGTAAGATTGCAACGAGGCTAACCACCAGGGTCGCAACAGTGAGCCAATCTGTGATCGAGGCCCGCCCCAATTGCCATGCAACCACGGCCATCAAGGCCAGTGAACCCACCACTACTCCATCCAGCACGGATCCCGCCGCTGCGGACCGGCGAATCTTCGGGATCAGGCTTCCGCTGAGCGCGACGAATACGAAACCAGGGATGAAAATTCCCAGGGTTGCGACAATGGCGCCTGATACACCGCCTAACAGGTAGCCAATAAACGTCGCTGTCGTGAACACGGGGCCCGGCGTAAATTGCCCCACAGCGACCGAGTCGATCAGCTGTTGTTCCGTCAACCAATGCAGGTGATCGACAAACTCCGAGCGCAGAAATGCCAGCAAAACATAACCACTTCCGAAGACAACCGAGCCGATCTTCAGAAATGAAAGGAACAAACGTCCCAGTCTAATCGGCGCAGCGGATGCAACTGCGAGCAGTGCCAGAACAGGCGGCAAGAATGCTTTCCCCAACCCAAACCCGCAGATCGGGACCGGACTGCGTCGCTTTGTCCGCAGCCACCACACAATTCCGGAACTAGCGCCAGCGAACATCAGGCCGAATAGCGGACTCACGCCCACAAAACTTAGAACAGCTGATGCAACCCCAATCGCCGCAAGGGCCTGAGTCTTCGCGGCCGTTTTCCCTAACTTCCACAATGCTTGAATAATGATTGCAATGACCGCCGGCTTGATCGCGCGCAGTATTCCTTCCGCCTGCGGCAGAGAGCCGAAACGCAAATACGCGGCGGCGAGCAGGGTCACCAGGATTGCGGCAGGAATAATAAAACAGGTGCCGGCGACAATCAGGCCGCGCCATCCGCATAATGAATGGCCAATAAAAATGCCTACCTCAGTCGAGCTGGGCCCGGGAATCAAACTAGCGGCGGCTACACGATCAAGAAAATCTTCCTGGGAAATCCAGCGACGCTTGCGGACTAATTCATCTTCCATCATCGCGATATGAGCGGCGGGACCGCCAAACGCGATCGTCCCCAGCTTTAAGAAGACGATTGCCAACTCGGAGAGCGAAACGGATTCGCTTAGTGGAGGGTCAGTCAAGTTGTCGTCTCTGCGCGCCTCGGCGAGGGCACCTTCCTAAACGCCCAGCGCCTTCTGAATCTCCCCCGCAATACTCGTAGCGATCGCCCGCATCTTCTCATCGGATTCGGCCTCAACCATCACGCGCGCCAGCGCTTCCGTACCTGAATACCGCACTACCAGGCGCCCATTGCCATCGAGTTCGCGCTCCGCAGCATCGATTGCGCGCTGCACCTCGGGCACCTGTGCGAAGGGAATTTTCTCCCGCACCCGCACATTCTGAATTTTCTGCGGAAACACTTTTAGATCGCTCACCAACTTCGCCAGTGACCGGCCGCTGCGCACAATCACATCCATCACGCGCAACGCAGTCAGCAATCCATCTCCTGTGGTGGCATCGCCATCGCGAAAAATAATGTGCCCGGATTGTTCTCCGCCCAAAGTCGCTCCCGTCTTCAGCATTTCTTCCAGCACATACTTGTCCCCAACATTCGCTCGCAGCATGCCAATACCCGAGCGTTTCAGCGCCATCTCAAGGCCCATGTTCGACATGGTAGTCGCCACCACGGTTGACTCTTTCAGATTTCCTTGATCTTGCAGATCGCGCGCTGTTAATAGCAATACGCCATCCCCATTCACTACGCGACCCTCGCTATCGCAAAACAGAGCACGGTCGGCATCTCCATCGAACGTCACTCCCAAATCGAACTTCCCTCCCGCCGCCGCTAGTTCCTTCCCCAAGGTTTCGGGATGCAACGCGCCGCAGCCAGCATTAATGTTTTTTCCGTCCGGTGTAATGTGCGTGAATGCGGCCTGGATTCGCAGACTCCGAAACAATTCCGGCGCTTCCGCCGTCGCCGCTCCATTCGCGCAATCCACCAACACCCGCAGCCCGCTCAAGTCAGACGATATGCTGCTCGCCAGCGACTCGATATACGCCTTGCGTAATCTGGCTTCGCCAGGCAGAGAGGGCCCCGCAATTCTTAGCGCCGTATCATCCGCCGATCCCGGCTTTTCCAACAGCGCGAAAATTTCTTTTTCGATCGCCAGCTCGCGCTCATCCGTTAGCTTGAAACCATCTCCGGAAAAAACTTTGATCCCGTTATCCGTCCACGGATTGTGCGAAGCCGAAATCACCACGCCCGCAGCCAATCCGCGAGACCGCGCCAGATACGCAACTCCCGGCGTTGTGATCACGCCCGCGCTGTGAACGTCTACTCCAACCGCTGCCATTCCTGCCGCAACCCGGTCGGCGATCCAGCCGCTCGATTCGCGAGTATCCTGTCCTATCACCGCCCTCGGCGAACGGCAGCTTCGCATCAGGTCATGCCCCAGCGCGCGCCCAACTAAGAATGTGCTTTCGGCGGTTAATGGAAATTCGCCAGCTACGCCGCGTATCCCGTCCGTGCCAAACAATTTTCGACCCTGAACATTCATAAGTTTCCGCGAATTCCTCGACGCGATTCTAAAACCGAATTGCGAACTGGTTGTCTGGAACGTGAACTCTCTAAAACTCGAATTGGCTAGAAGGAGGATGATAAATGACAAGCTGAGAACTCGACGCTCAATGTCCGTTTCCAGCAGGCGTGGACTTCTCCATAATCACCGTTACGCGCACCGGCGTCGGCTGCACCACTTGCACAAGGGGATCCGCAACAAACACGTTGGTCACAAATGTTGCCTGGGTCGTGGTTCCCGAAGCGTCGATGGGATCCGTGGTTGCCGCATCCATCATCTCCACGTGATGTCGCGGCCCCGTGATGGTTATTCTTTCGGGATCCATCACCACTTTGGCGATCTGCTTTCCTGCCAGAAAACTTCCCGTCACCCGCGGACGAATTTCGACGTCGCGCGTCATCCGGGTGTCGAAGCTAAGATGCACCTGACCCGGTACCACTTGCACCACCTGCAAATCCCGCTGGTGGCGAATCTGCTGCGCGGTCAGATCAAATGTTCGCTCGCCGGCTTTCACGTCGGCCAGGTCGAGTTCTGCGTGAATATCCGTCGGGCGCAGTTCCCGGATCAATCGCTCTGGGCCGCGCACCCGGATCTGTGCGTCCGGGATGGTGGTCGAGCTGATTTCGAGACCTTGTGGAACGTGGCGAAACTCGATCGGCACCCTCACTGCGACTTCCGCGGGTTCCTGGTCCGGCGCGATCGCCATCCACAGTCCTGTGGCGATCAGCAGCGACAAAAGTTTCAACCAGAAATTATGCAACACCAAGCGGCGCAGAAACCCGATCATAACGGCCGCTCCAGTTCAGAATCCCTTTCCACGTCCGCGCCCATCGGCGCGCTCGCCCGCAGCGGAGATTCCATTCCCGCATCCGACTCATCGTCCTGTGCTGCCACCGTAGGCATCGCCACCGGAGACATATATCGCCGCAACTCGCTGCTCAAGTGTTCGCGCAATTGCTCAGCGCTTAGGTCGCGTTCGATCTTCCCTCCCACCGCCATACTGATCGCGCCGGATTCCTCCGACACAATCACCGCGATCGCATCGGTCTCCTCCGTGATTCCAATTCCCGCCCGGTGGCGCGTTCCTAACTGTGTCGAAAGCACCGGATTCATCGAGAGTGGCAAAAAGCACGCTGCAGCCGCCAGCCGATCCTTCTGGATAATCACGGCGCCATCGTGCAAAGGCGCACTTGGACGGAAGATGGTGGCCAGCAGATCGTACGACAGCCGTGCGTCCATGGCCACGCCACTTTCGATATAAGTCCGCAAGCCTATCTCGCGCTCAATCACCATCAAAGCGCCAGTCTGGTGTTGCGAAAATAAGTTTGCCGCCAGCACGATGTCATCGTAAGAATCGCCTTCCACAGAGGCCCCGCGCAGAAAGCTTACCCGCCGCCCCACGTCTGACAGCACGTGCCGAATCTCAGATTGGAAAACCACGATGAGCGCAAAGACCACATAGGGCAGCAAGTGGCTTACCAGCCAATTCAGCGTGACCAACTCGCCAATCCGCGCCAGGTAAAACGCCGCAGCTACAGCGGCCAGGCCCGCCAACATCGGCGCGGCCCGCGTACCCCGGATCATCACCAGCACTTCGTAAATGATCATCGCGACCAGGAGAATGTCGAGTACTGTGAACATCATTCTCGACCATGGCGCCAGAAAGTCCATCACCTGATCTCCTGTGACCTTTTACATCCACATCATGTCAACCTTACATTCTAAAGCAATCGCATTCGTGCTTCTTAAGCAAAAGCACCGTAATGCGCTTCAATGATTTTCGTCGTTGAAAACCTTTTTCACCGTCGCCTGAATCTCTCCGCGAGCCAGACGTGCCCTGATTTCCTCGCCCGAGTTCACCTGCTTCGTATCCTTCAACAAACTGCCGTTTGCGTCGAACACCAAGGCGTATCCGCGCTCCAAAATCGCCAAAGGCGAAAGCATCTCCAACGCCCGCCCCATTCGCTCCGCGCGCACTCGATACTGCAACAGCAGGTTGCGCATTCCTGCCGCTAAGGCCGAGGTTTGCGACTGCAACTCGCCTCGCATTCCGGCCAGCACTCGCCGCGCGTCATAATGCCGCACTGCGGACGCGATCACTTCCCACCGGCGCCGCAGCTGTTCCAACTCTTGCCGTTCAGCCCGCTCCAGGCGGAAGGTCAGATCGTCCAATTTTTGCTGGCGCTGCCGGATCAAATCCATCATGCGCGCAAACGCTCCATCCTGCGCTCGCTCCATCAACGCGTGGCGGGCCTCCAGCAGCCGTCGCTCCATCGCGCGCACCAGCCTTTCCCGCACCGCCTCCGCCTGATTTTCAATTTCCACCCGTGAGCGGATCACTAACTCCGCCGCCGCCGAAGGGGTTGGAGCCCGCAGGTCCGCCACAAAATCCACGATTGTAAAGTCGGTCTCGTGCCCGACCGCGGAAATTATCGGAATCTCCGACGAAGCGACCGTCCGCGCCAACCCTTCATCATTGAATGCCGCCAGGTCCTCCGCCGAGCCGCCGCCGCGTCCCACGATTATCACTTCCACGCCGCGGCCCTTGTTGAAATAGCGCACACCGGCGGCCACCTCCACCGCCGCTAATTCCCCCTGCACCTGCGCCGGATAGATCACCACATTCGCTGCCCGGTGGCGTCTCTGTAAAATATTCAGGATGTCGCGCAGTGCCGCGGCTTGCGGCGATGTCACAATTCCAATTCGCGACGGCAAGGCTGGAATCGCCTTCTTCCGTTCCGCTGCAAACAGTCCTTCCGCCTCCAGCTTGGCCTTTAGTTGCTCAAAGGCAAGCTGCAACCCCCCTGCCCCCTTCGGTTCAAGGTATTCCGCCGCGATCTGCAGCTCGCCGCGATCTTCATAGATAGTCACCCTGCCCCGCACCACGACTTGCATCCCATCCGCTGGCCGGAACCGCAGCAGTCGGGCCGCCGATCGAAACATGACCACCCGAATCTGGGCGTTCCCATCTTTCAGAGTGAAGTAGAGATGCCCGGAGTCCGGCGCGCGAAAATTCGAAATCTCCCCCTCCACCCACGCGTCGGAGTACTCCCGTTCGACATGAGTGCGCACCGCCGCGACCAACCCGCGCACCGTCCACACCCGCCGCTCCGGCGGCTGGAACTTGAATCCGAGCTGATCTGTAAGCCCCATCGGAATAGAAAGAGTCTAGAACAGATTTCAAGATAGCGAGAAGCGCATGTGTGGACTGCATTCTCTGCGAGTTCAGGATTAGGTTCGGGGCGGCTTGATGCGAATGCGGATCACGGACTCGGTAAGAGAATCGCGTGGGAAGTGGCAAGAGTAAGGAGCGGCAGGAAGATGTAATATGTGCGGGACCCGTTTCGGTCGAATCTGCGGTTATGTCCGATCTTGGCAAATCTCTCATTTTTTTTGGCCTGATCGTCGTTGCTATCGGCTTGCTTTTCGTTTTGGCGGGTCGTGCCAACCTTCCCCTCGGTCGATTGCCCGGCGACCTCCTCTACCGTCGTAAGAACACCACGGTGTACTTACCGCTGGCCACGTGTTTAATTCTGAGCTTAATTCTTTCGCTCGTCATTTACTTCATCAATCATTTCCGGCGATAGCAGCCAGCAGGCCCTAATGGCAGGGCCCGGGACCGTCTATCTGCGGATCGCTAACCTCACGTTTTCGGCGATGCACGATTTGCTGTTAGCCATCTACAATCGAATGTCTTTATGCGTCTCGCCCGCATTGCCGAACTGCTGCAGCCGTTTCTGCACGATGCAAGCGACCCGCAACCAGCCGCCGCCCCCGACGCTCTCTATCGCGATATATCGACGTACATCGATATACTTCTCCGCTGGAATGCGCGTGTCAATCTCACCGCCATCCGCGATCCGGAAGAAATCGTGACCCGCCACTTCGGCGAATCTCTTTTCGCCGCACGCAATCTCTTTCCGGGCTCCGAGCGCCGAGGTGAGACAATCTGGGGCGGGACAATCCGGGGCGAGATAATAAAGAATTCCTCCGCATACTCAGCGACGAAAGACTTTGATTCTTCCGTGGCCGACCTCGGCTCGGGCGCCGGATTTCCCGGAATTCCGATAAAACTTTGGGCCACCAGTATCCGCCTAAGTCTGATCGAATCCAATCACAAAAAGGCCGCCTTTCTGCGCGAAGTTGCCCGCGCTCTTACATTGACCAACATCGATATACAAAACGCTCGTGCCGAAGCCGTCCCCCAAACCTTTGACGTTGTCACCCTCCGGGCCATCGAACACTTCGATCATGTGCTGCCAGTAGCAGGACGCCTCACAGCGCCTGGCGGTCGTCTGCTGCTCCTGCTCGGCGCCTCCCAATTCGAAGTGACCGTTTCTACCCTCACCAAATTCTCCTGGCAGCGCCCAATACCGGTGCCGCTGTCACAATCCCGGGTGTTGCTTCTTGGATCACGGTTCCCTACTAGTTAACAAGTGGGAAAGAATGGTAAAATTTTGTGGCTTAAAGCCGGTAGATTGCGTTCCATGGAAGCAGAAGTGGCTGGTATCAGTTTGATATACGAAACTGAAGTAAGCATCATTCTGCAAGTTCGGCGATAATGGGGAGATTTTGAATGTTCCAGTTGGAACATTGAGACTAGTCCGGTCTAAAAGACAGTTCCTGGCTTAGGAGCGTAAGGAGTTCAAAGCTCCCTAACGATGTTCTCGGTACAGTTTAGAGGGGTCTACTCCGAACTAAATCAATGTTCCCACCGGAACATTCGGCTGGTTTTGCACAAGTACTACACAGAATGCACAGCATCTGACCTTGCATTTGAAATAGAAATCGCTTTATGCTTCCTGTGACTCTGACGATCCTCCACAATTTATGGGACGTGTCATCGCTGTTGCCAACCAGAAGGGCGGCGTAGGGAAGACTACGACCGCCATCAACTTGGCCGCCTCGTTCGCGGCTGCCGAAGTGAACACTCTTCTCATTGACTGCGATCCACAGTCAAACGCTTCGAGCGGCCTGGGGTTGGTGAAAGATCCGGAGCGTCTCTCCACCTACCACCTGCTGATGGGCGACGCCTCGGGTGAAGAAACTCTAGCAGTCACTGAGCTCGAGCAGCTTTGGATCATCCCGTCCCACAAGAACTTGATCGGTGCAAACATAGAGCTGGTGGGAACGGAACGCCGCGAGTATCGACTGAAGGATGGGATTGCGCCCCTGCGAGAACGGTTCCAATACATTGTTCTGGACTGTCCCCCTGCCCTTGATCTGCTCACGCTGAACGCACTCGTCGCTGCCGATTCGGTTTTGATTCCCATGCAGGCAGAATATTTCGCGCTTGAGGGGATCAGCGAGTTGCTGGATACGATCGAAAGAATTCGCCTAGAGTTGAATCCGGACCTCGAAATCGAAGGGGTAGTCCTTACCATGCTGGACGATCGCACCAACCTGGCGCAGCAGGTCATTGCTGAACTCAAGAAGTTCTTCGGCGAAAAACTGTGTGCGGCGACCGTGCCGCGGAACATCCGGCTCGCGGAGGCGCCAAGCCACGGCAAGCCGGCGCTGCTCTACGATCCCCGATCAAAGGGCGCGGAAAGCTATATCCGGCTTGCGAAGGAACTACTCGGGAAGCATCTGGCTTCGGTTCGAGACCCCGCCGCGGCCAAGAGCGCGTGAATGTACATAGATTTTCATCTATCAATATATAGATAAACATCAATACGACGTGCCCATGCAAAGGGCTTAAACATAGGGGACACAGAGACTTACAGGGGAAGGGCTGATGACTAGGACAGTCGTGGCGGAAAAGAAGGAAGACAAGGTAGAAAAACGCAAGGCATTGGGGCGAGGTCTGGCTTCGTTGTTACCGGGACCGAGAGTTGTCTCGGGCACCGAACCGCGGACTCCGAGCGCGGTGACAGGCGGTCAGAGCAATGTGTCTACGGACGAACTCAAGATCCCTCGTTTCGCCCGGGACGACAAGAGTACTGAGCCAACCGCCTCTACAGAAACGGATACACCGCGAGGCGGAGTATCCGCTCCACAATACCCAGTGACGGAGGCGAACTCGACTCAGCCACACGCGATTCGGCAAGACCATACGGTCGCCTTCCTGAACGTCGAATCGATAGATAAAAATCCTTATCAGACGCGCTATGTATTTGATGAGGAGCAGCTGCAGGAGCTGGCGGACTCGATCCGGCAAAACGGGGTTGTCCAGCCGGTCGTAGTGCGTCCCGGGGAAGAAGAAGGGCGCTACACCCTGGTCTTAGGCGAACGCCGTTTGAGGGCATCGAAAATTGCAGGGAAGCAGACGATCCCGGCACTGGTCCGGAGGCTCTCTCCTCAGCAGGCAGCCGAGATGACGGTGCTTGAGAACGTGCAGCGCGAGGATTTGAATCCACTGGAACAGGCAGAAGCATTTCGAGCTCTGAGCAAGGAATTTCAGCTGACGCAGGCCCAGATTGCCGAGCGCGTTGGGGTGTCGCGAGAGACGGTGGCGAATTACATGCGACTGCTGCGGCTCCCGCAGGAGGTCATGGGATATCTGTTATCAGGAAGGCTGACATTCAGCGATTGCCGGGAGATTCTGGCTTTGGAGAAAGAAGAGCACATCATTGAAGTGGCGAAAGAAGTGGTCACGAAGCACTTGAAGTGGGACGAGATTGAAGAGCGAGTAGCACGGCTCAATGGATTCTTGCCCTTGCTTCCGGGACAAACCGCGCCGGGAGAGCTAGTGAAAAAGGGCAGAGGGGCGCGATGGGTGGATCCGAATGTGAGGGCGGCCCAACTCGAGATGGAACGGACTCTCGGAATGCGGGTAAGGATCAAGGATCGGAAGGGTAAAGGGAAGATTGTGATCGAGTACGCCACGGTGGACGACTACGAGCGGGTGGTCGAGAGGTTGAGGGGAAAATAAATGGCTAGTACCGAGTGCTGAATTTTTAGAAGGCGGCTCGACAGCCGCCTTTTCTGTCTGGATAGCGTCAGTGACAGATGGCGCAGGAACCAAGCTTATCAACGACCGGTCCTGAGTGGGATTTGCTCGTGCTAGCTGATTGAAAGTTGATAATGCAGGGCTCGAATGAAGCCTCAGTGGGAGAATTGGCGAAGTTAACTAGTTTGGTTCTCGCTATGGATAGGGCGACCCAAAGATACCGGACCTGACGCCGCACCAGAAACTGTGGGAAGTAACTCGGTAACTAAGCAAGATTTACTTCGTTCGAAGCCTATAAAACTCGATAAGTGGGAGATAGTAGTGACAGAGATGCAGAGAATACTGGGGTCGGTGGCGACACAGTTGATGAATAGTGAGGAAGTGCTGGTTGAGGGTCAGAAGACTAAAGTGAAGCGTGTGGGGGCCGGGAAATTGAGATTGGCGCAGTTCAAATTCAATGGCCAGACGTTTGAGGCGATTGAACAGAATCGGGAAAAGCCAACTCGGTGGGGGAAGCTGGCGCGAGAGAAGCACCAGGTGGTGCAGTTTCGGGATGTGGAAGCGCATAAATATGTGGCTGTGTCGGTGGATGGAGAGGTAACGGAGTACAGAAGTAAATGAGCAACGGGGTTGTGGTGTTCTGTCATCTTGAGCGGAGCAAACGCTTGCGCGCCTCAGCGCAAGCATTTGTGAAGTCGAAAGATCCCTGCCGGGATCAGCGCCGAGATGGTAGTTTCTGAAGAAATCCTACTTGGCAAAGAAGTAATCGAAGGATTTTACAGCGGTGAATTCATCGTCCTTGACGTCGAAGACGGTGTACAGCTTCGTGACGTAGAGAACGTCCTGAACTTTCTTGCTGAGGCTGAGGAGTTTGAGTTCGCCGCCAGCATTGCGTACGGCGGTGAAGCTGCTCACAAGTTCGCCGACGCCGGAGGAATCGATGTAATCGACATGGGCCAGGTTGAGGACGATTTTTTTCTTGTCGGCGTTAATCAGTTGACGGACGGTTTCGCGGAGCTTTCCGGTTTCGTCGCCAAGGGTGATGCGTCCGCTAATGTCGACGATGGTGACGTGGCTGACTTCGCGAGTGCTTATCTGCATGGCAGATCGGGCCGTTTTACTTTACTCAGGACTAAGACAATCTACCACGGAGGCAAGAGGCACGGAGAAATACTAATAGAAAAAACTTCGAGGCAAACTGGCGTTATTGCGCTACGGAAGTCGGCTGGGAATCTCGGATTTCCTGGATGGGCGAAGTGACGATGGGAGTGGAATATTCGGGATGGCGGAACTCAAGGTGCATGCCGCGTCCGACATATTGAAGTTTAAGCATGGAGCCGCCCCATGTGGATCCGGCGATGGCGACCTGGACCGGGCTGGGGCAGAATTCGGGGTGGCCGGAAAGCAAAGCTTCGCTGCCGCCGAGAAGCACGGCGGTGTAGCAGTGATGAAGAGTCTGAATTTCGAGGATGGTGGACGGAGGCAGATCGTGCAGAAAAACTCCGCCTTCAATTTCAGACTGCACGATTGCGTGATTGACCTCGTCGGCTAGATTGGGGTGCGGAGTGAACATAGGCATAAAACGTTCTTCGGAGTGTACTCCAAATTGAGCCGGCAGGGTAACTCGGTTGAGGACCGTTGGAACATAGACTGATGGTTGGATGTAGGGAGGGGCAAAGAGGGTGCTGGAAATGACAAGAAAAGGATTGGCAGGTACTGCGGGTGGCCATAGACCCTCTGCGGGCGGACGCCCCCAGGACAGCCAAAAGACTAGGGGAGTGTAGCAACTGAGCCTTTGGGGCCGACGAAGATCGCTCCGCCGGTGGGGTAGGGGCTGACGGCGTTGAATTGAATGCCGGATTTCTTCGGAGGGCTGATGCGAGTGGGGTTCCTAGGCGGACGGAAATCGAAGATAAACTTGGGCGCGGCTATAAAGATGCGGACGCCGGCTTGATCCACGTCCGAGGTCTTGGGAGAAGACGATATGGATTCCCGATCATAGGCTGCCGCGGAAAAATAGGCTTGCGGGAAGATTTTGGAGAGCGTCCAGGTCTTGCCGCCATCTTTGGTGAACGCCAAGTTGGGCCCGTCCTCGTCGGGATGTTTATAGTCGCCTCCGGCGATGACGCCGTGCAGCGAGTCGCGAAAGGCGATGGAGAAAATGCCAGCCGAATCCGCGCCGTGGGTGATTGGAGTATCGAAAATCTGCCAGCTGCGCCCGCGGTCGGGGGAGAAGAAGACACGGGCGACTTTGCCCCCGGTGGCGAACCAGATACTGGGATCGTTACTGCCGAGAATCGCCAGACAACTGTTGCTGGCGGCGAATGCGCCTTCGCCCTCGAGGGCGGCCGAAAGCTGCGAAGGTGGAACCGGAGTCCATGATCGCCCGTCGGTGGTGAGGAGGATTTGGAACTTTAGTTGGCCGGAATCGTCAGGGATAGGATCGCCGAGCACGATGCCGTGGGTCCGATCCCAGAAGGCGATCGAGTCGAAGAAGGCCTTGGGATTCGAGCTGGTGAATTGGAGTCGCCAGTGCTGGCCCGCGTCCGCGGTGTGGTAGATGCGGGACTGCTCCCCGGGTCCGGAGGACATGAGGAAGGCTTCGTCAGCCGAGAAGGCAACGACGCCGCGGAAATCCAGCATTGTGGCGTCTGGAACCTGGGCGGGAATCCATGTTCGTCCCCCATCGGTTGTGCGAACGTAGGTCCCGTGCGTGCCGGAGGCCCAAACGATCTGCTGCGAGACCGCGCTGACGCCACGAAGATTTTCAGTCGTATGCGAGGTCTGAGTTTGGCGGGCAACCTGGGCAAGCGCAGTCGTAGCAGCGAGCAGAATGAACAAAGATCGCATGCGGGAGATTGTCTCAGAAAAGGCACGAACGTCAACTGAAACGTCTCCCGGACTCCAATTCCGCATTACCGATCCGGCACATTCCGCCTACTTGGCGGTGAACTCGGCGAAGGCTGCGCTCTTGCCGAAATAAATCTGGAGCGTACATTTCTCGCCCACGTGCATGAAGGCCACCTCAAGCGAGTTGCTCGGCTCACTCACCTCGTCGGTCTCCATGAGTGTACGTGCGACGTCCTGCTTTTCGTCATAGGCCGCGCCTCGCGTGACGTTTTTGTTGACGGCCAGAGTCCACTTGCTTTTCGCCGGGATGGGGTAAACGGTATAAGCGCCGACAGGAATAATAACGCTTCCCAGGTTGAGCTGGGCCTCAGTGAAGAGAGTCATGGGGGCGCCGCCGGGAGCCCAAGGTTTCCCGTTGGATAGCTTGTCATTCTTGGAGGTTGTGGGATTGTAGCGGATATAAACTTGGCGTCCATCGTCGAGATTGCAGGCAGCGGTGGACTCGGACTGCTGCTGGGCAAAGCAAGCGGCAGCGAGCAGCAAGAAAATGGCCAGGACGAAGTGGGAGCGAAACATGGCGTGATCCCTCGTGGGCAAGAGTGTAGCGCTGAAAGCTTCGAAGGGGAAGCGGATTCAAGCTTTCGATTTTTCGTTCAACATTTCTTCAGCTACGCCAAGGTTGGTCTCTCCATTTTTCTGCCCTTTTGCGCCCATCATGGCACTCCGAATAAAGGGCCTCCGAAGGCCGGTCTTGCGAAGTTGTTGTGCCGATCGTTGCTGGTCTTCGGTGACGTTCTCAGAGGCTGCCCCGGTTGCTACCGTGGCTCTGCCGGTATGGAGTATCCCGTACTGAGCAAGGATGGGAGCAATGGCGAAGGCGGCAAAGTTAAGCATTCTTTACGGTGAAGGGGATGTAGAAGCACAGGCAGCTCCGGCAGAGGCGTTTGAGAAGGCGGGGCACGGTGTGCGGAAAGCCTTGGGGCGGAAAGAGATTGTGGACGCATTGCAAAAGAGCACATTCGACCTGGTCGTTCTGGGTCCGAGCCTTACTCGGAATGATCGGCATCACCTTCCCTACATGGTGAAGAAAGCACAGGCGAACGCGGCGGTGCTCGTGATGCACGCCGATGGCAGCCGGCACCCTTACGTGGACGCCTGCACGGATACGGGCGCGAGCATCGAGAATGTGCTCGCGAGGATCGAGGGCATGCAGATCGCTGGTCTGATCTCCGAAACGGCGACAGCGGCGGCTGGACGGTAGGCAGTCGACGTTTTCAGTTACCGGTTTGCATTTCCCAAATAAATGCGGCCTTTGCGGGCCGCTTTTCATTTGAATGGCGAATAATTTATACACAGCTGGTGAGTTTGAATCTTCCTGCATAAGACTCACGGACGTTACTAGGTGGGAGCGAATAAGTAAGTCTAGCGTTTTGCAAAGCCCGGATAGAGTTCGTTGTGCGGTGAAGTGGAATTTTTCTTTTCCGGGTGATGTGAGACTCGTGGCGGAATCAAGTTGGTAAAAGTGGAGTCGCTTTAGGCGGTGAGGATCTGCGGTGCGTGCAAAAGGACGCTCTGCCGCCAGCAATGGCGAAGTGGGATACAGAACCGTCTGCGGATAACGGAGTACGAGAACGAGTCATGGGCATGCGATTGCGGCCGATTGGCCGCCCTTTTTCGCATTAAAGAAGAACGTGCTCAGGCCGCTCGCCCCATGACCGGCTGCGTGCAGTGCATGCATCGGCGCGCATCGATGGGAATCTCGCTGAGACATTCAGGACATTTCTTGGTTGTGGGATCAGGCGCCTTCTCACCGCGATGCATGCGGGCGATGAGCGCATTCACGGGAAGGACCACGAAAAAGTAGACAGCCACGGCGATCAGAAAAAACGAAATGCAGGCATTGATGAAATTGTCCAGTGGGAACGGAACATTGTGAATCGTGAACTGCAGGGTCGAAAACTTTTCGCCGCCGCCTGAAGCCAGCTTGATCAACGGATTGAGAAAAGCCGAGGTAAGCCCGCTGACCACGCCAGCGAAAGCCGCGCCGATGACTACGCCGACCGCCATGTCCACAACATTTCCGCGAAGAATGAACTTCTTGAAGCCGTCTAACATGCGAAATCCTCCGAAATTAAGTTGCGCCAATTTATGACAGGAGGGGCGGAAGGTCAAGGGCGGGGTGTCTCTGCCAATCACCGCTCCGCGCTAATTTCTACCTCGCCGCTGCGCCCGTCGTAAGTAAACAGCCACTTCCGAAGAATGTCACGGCCGATTAGGCAAGAAAAAAATGGCTGGCGGATGATCGGACAGGCTACCACGCGAGTTGTGTCAAGACTGGGGAGTTGGCTTCCGGGAAACGAAATGGCGGCAGCATATTCTGGGAATTCGCCCGCCTCTCCGCCAACAGCATTGATTCTCTGGCGACCGGTTTGCTTCAGCTTGCAGTTGATTGCAATCTGCGGGTTGATAATCGTCAGCGAAGCTCCAGTATCGACCAAGGCTCTGACCGACATTTCAGGAAACTCAAGGCCTGCCGCTCTTCCTTCGATGACTTCAAGCCTTGTCGCGCTGATCAATATTTCAAGATGTGGTCCCTGTTGAAATAAGGTCGTCGGCGTAAAGGGCAACTTCACTACTGACACCCTCGCTGCGTGAGTTCAATGGATGAGGTAAACCGGCTCCTCCGCCCAAACCTGCTTGACGAGAAAGCTCGACTGAATGCCGAACTTGCTTAGTCCCGCTTTGAACGCAGATTCGTAGTCCTGATAGAACCCCGCAATAGTCTCATCTGCGATCACGACGAAGTCGCCCGGGTGCTTCATCAGCCATTCTCGCTTGTGCTTTTCGAACACCCCTAGTTCCTTCTGCAATGCCTGTTCTTCTGCGGCCACAGCATCCTCGACGGGCAAGTAGCACCGATAAGTTGATATTATAATATTATAATAAGAACACAAGCGAATTCTTTATGGCAAAGCGCAAGAGACTTGAGGCCGATGCGGAGCAGGTGGCTGTTTATCTAACTCCTACCGAAAAGCTCGTAATGGACGTTATCGCAGCGCGCAGAAAGAAGCGTAACGAGGAGCGAACCAGTCCGAGCGAAATAGTTGCAGATTCCCTCTGGAAGGTTCTCATCGAGAGCGAGGGGGTCGCTAAGGAAAAGATCCAAGAGCTGCTGGCAGTTCAGTCAGCGAAGGCCGAGGAGCCCAATAATCTCAAGGTGTTTCCGAAGAGCTGACACAACTCAAATTCTCATCGGCATCACGATGTACCGATACTTGTAATCATCCCCCTCGGCGGGGCGAAGTTGCCCGGCGGACTGCGAATCTTTTAGCTCCAGCCTCACTTCGTCTGTGCCAGCTGCTTTCAGGAAGTCAACCAGATATTGCGCATTGAAACCGATGGTGAGGGTTTCGCCGTCGTAGGGAGCCTCGATTGAATCCTCAGACTCCCCCGCTTCAGTGGACGACGCCGAAATTTTCACTTCTCCTTTTTCCAGCTTCATGCGCACCGCGCGTGAGCGCTCGTCAGCAAATTGCGCCACGCGGAGAATAGCGGAGTTCAAGTCGGAGTTGTTCAGCGTGATGCTCTTGTTGTTGTCCTTGGGCAGAACGGCTTCAAAGTTCGGGAACTGACCGGTAAGTTGGCGCGAGGTGAGCAATCGCGATCCAATGCGGAAGTAAAGAGTGGAGTCGTCCTTGGCGAACTCAACGGTTTCTGCGTCGGTGGAGTCGAGCAGGGACTTTAGTTCGTCCATAGCCTTCTTAGGAACGAGAGTCTTCATCTCGCCGGAAATGCCCTCGAATTTCTCTCCGTTGCGCTCGCAGTGGGCCAGGCGATGGCCATCAGTGGCGACCATGGTGATGGATTCCGGCTTCAACAGCATCAGAGCCCCATTCAGCGTATAGCGCGACTCCTCGCTGGAAATGGCGAAGCAAGTGCGGGCGATCAAGCCCCGCAAGACCTGCCCCGGAATCTTTACCACGCCTGTGCTGGGAAATGCCGGCAAACTGGGAAAGTTTGACTTCGCCATCCCGACCATCTTCGTGTTGGAGCGTCCGCAGCGAATGCTTACCCAATGATTGTCGAGCAATTTAATAGTGATGTCTGCGTCGGGTAGGAGTTTTACGTAGTCATGAAGCTTGCGGGCGGGAATCGTGCAGGAGCCTTCCTTCTTTACTTTGGCGTTACACGATGTGCGCAGGCTGAGATCGAGGTCTGTAGCGGTAAGAAAAAGTTTACCTTCCGAGGCCTCGAATAAATAATTGGACAGAATAGGGATGGTGGTCTTGCGCTCGACCACGCCTTGCGTGGCGGTTAACTCGCGCAGTAATTCCACTTTGCTGACCGTGATTTCCATCGTTCCTACTCCCACTGCAACGGCCGCTTCCACCGGCATAGACTTTATCTCCCCTGCCGCTCGCTACTTTTATTACTTTCCTTATATCAAATACAAAACCTATAAAACCAGCAGTAACAGTAGGCGGTTCGGAGAAGTGGAAAAATCTGGCTACCAACCTAGTATCAGAAACTTGGGAACAAGACCTTCGTGTGAGTAATCGGTCCCGAACCTATCGGAGACCCTATAAGAAGATTTCCCCATTTCTGATTTCACCTGGGCCTTGCACAGTTTCCACATCGCGTTCACAGACTTGAAGAAGGAAGACTACGCTGCACCGTGCAAAACACGAAAGTCGCCGCGATTATCCGCCTAATTGTTCTGTCAATTTATTGATCAGCCTGTTTAAATCTTTGTCGTTCTTGCGGACCTCTTCAATTTTCTCGACAGAGTGCAAAACGGTGGTGTGATGCTTTCCACCGAACTGGCGCCCGATTTCCGGCAGCGACGCTTCCGTCATATGTTTTGCGAGATACATGGCAATCTGGCGCGGATAGACGATCGCCCGCGAATTATCTTTAGCCTTGATCTCGACCAGGCGCAATCCAAACTGTTCAGCGACCATCTTCTGGATGGACTCGATGGTGACCTTGCGGGCTTGCGAGTCGATAAAGTTTTTCAGCACCTGTTGCGCGTAAGGAAGCGTAATCTCAGCGCCGATCAAAGATGAGTGAGCCACAAGGCGAATCAGCGCCCCTTCCAACTCACGAACGTTCGAGCGGATATTCTGAGCGACGTAAAGAGCGACGTCCGTGGGAAGCGTTACCTTTTCCTGCTCAGCTTTCTTTTGAAGAATCGCGACTTTTGTTTCGAGGTCGGGCGGCTGGATGTCGGCGATCAGCCCCCACTCGAAGCGGCTGCGCAGGCGGTCTTCAATCTCGGCAAGTTCTTTGGGTGAACGATCGCTGGCGATGACGATCTGCTTCATGGTGTCGTGCAGGGCGTTGAAGGTGTGGAAGAATTCTTCCTGGGTGCGCTCCTTGCCAGCGAGGAATTGAATATCATCGACAAGCAGGACATCCACGCCGCGGAACTTGTCGCGGAAGCTGGTCATCTTGTCGTAGCGCAGCGAGTTGATCATGTCATTGGTGAACTTCTCGCTGGATACGTAGCAGATGGCGGCCTGCGGCTGGCGGCGCTTGACCTCGTGTCCGATGGCTTGCATGAGATGCGTCTTGCCCATGCCAACGCCGCCATAAAGGAAGAGCGGGTTGTACGCTTTAGAGGGACGCTCGGCGACCGCCTGGCAGGCGGCGTGCGCGAACTGGTTGCCGGAGCCAATGACGAACGCGTCGAATGTGTAGCGCGGATTCAATTGCGCTGCGCCATCCCAATCGAAGCGCGCCTGAGCAGGAGATGACACAACCGGAGACGCAGTGAGGCCGCCGTTGTGGCGAACCGGGGTCGCCGCAGGATCGTCCTCAGGCGTGACAAATTTTACGTCGTTGAATTCGAGGCCGAGGTTATCGATGGCTTCCTGTATCAGGTCGGCATACTTGTCGCCGGCGTGACGGAACTCTACCGTGGGCACACGGACGAATAAGATCCCGCCGCTCGAGTGGCTGTAGCGCGTGGGCTTCAACCAGGTATCGTAAGAGTGCCGATTAATCTTTTTTTCCAGCGCGTCGAGAATGCGCATCCACGGATTCGGGGAAAGTGTGCTTGTCACTGACATAGTAGTGAAAACCAGTATGAAATACCCGCCGCGGCGTCCCGGCGGCTGGCTGAGGGCGCCTGTTAATAATGCTGTTTAACACCAACGAACTTGTGGAACCCTAAGTGTACTGCGGAATGCGCTTTGTGTGCCTTGCGCGGTTCATGGTGAATGAGAATTTGTAAACTGAACAGTGCCGAATGGTAGCACGAAATTTTTCGCGTCGCACGAAAATCTTGAGCGAAAATTTTTTAGCGCGTGACGATTCAAAACGCGAAGCATGGCGCGTGTCAAGTGTCGAGGATGTAACTGCAGCGAGCGCGGTGCAATGAGTGCGCAATGAGTGCGATGACGAGCTCGACTCCACAGCTCCGAATAGTTTGTAGTTCGCTTGTGAGTGTCAAGGGCGCAGAGTCACATTCGAATCGCCAATCTGCAATCGACACGCGAACCGATGCGTTCTTAAATTAGAGCGTGTCTTAACTTAGACAACACGCGACCGTCCCTTTGCCCTCATGGCGGTCGCTCATTTATACTTACCGTTTGCCTTAACACTGTTGACGGAATCAGGAGCAGCAATCTTTCATGCCTAAGCGTACGTTCCAACCTAATCGGCGCAAGCGAAGCAAGAAGCACGGATTTCGCACGCGCATGAAGACCCAGGGCGGCAAGAAGGTTATATCCCGCCGGCGCGCCAAGGGGCGGAAGCGGGTATCCGTAAAGCCCGGATTCCGCGAGTAGTTTTTTTCGTGCCGCGCACTTCCAGAGTCGAAACGCTCAGTTGCATGCTCCTGCCAGAGGGCATCATGGCAAATGCCGCCCGGGAAACTGGGGCGGAGACAGCTCGAAGGAATCGCATGTGCGCGAAGCACACTTCAGGATTTCCGCGGACGGCTCGGCTATTGCGCCATGCGGACTTCGAGCGCGTCTACAAACAAGGGCGTCGACATTTTTCCGCGTCCATGACGGTTTTTTATTGGGAGCGCCCAGAGGCTAAGGCGGAGGCGCCGACGAAGACGCGGGCGGTATCGCCCGTGCTGCAAGGCCTGCGGATTGGATTCACCGTGAGCCGGGTGCTGGGCGGAGCAGTGCAAAGGAACCGCATGAAGCGGCGATTGCGCGAAGCGGTCCGGCTGTCCCGTCCGGTGGCGGGTGTCGCGGCCGACGTGGTGATCAATCCGAAAAAATCGCTGCTGGTTGCCGATTTCGCAGATGTATTGAACGAAGTAAGGCGCGCCTTCGAGGTAATCGAGCACAAATTATCAGCGAAGGCGGCGACGCGGGCGGGGGCGTCCACGCTAAACGAGCCGGGAACCGGAAGCCGACCTTGATGCAAAGCGCCAAATTAGTCACGTTGCAATTGCTGCGGGCTTACAAGTGGGCGATCTCCCCTATACTTCCTGCTGCTTGCCGCTACGTGCCAACCTGTTCGGAATATGCGACCGAGGCTGTGGAACGCTACGGCGCGGTGCGGGGGGGATGGGTGGCCCTGAAGCGCTTGTTGCGCTGCCATCCATTTGCAGGCTCGGGGTATGACCCGGTGGTGCGAACGGCGGCAGGAAAGAGTTTGCACAAGTGCGGCGCCTTCGCGCCCAGAATTTGAGGCGATAATCAGACTTTGGCCGACTTTCAAAATCCCCAACAAGAACCCGGCGCGGAGAAGCGACTGCTTCTCGTCTTTCTTCTTACGTTTGTCGTCCTCATTATTTTCCAAATGGTGAAGAAGCCCCAGGCGCCAGCGACTCAGGCGCAGAAACAGGCGGCTCCTGAACAACAACCAAGCGCGCCACCGTCTTCTGCAGCCGTACCGGCGGAACCTGCGCGTTCGCCGAGCGTTCCGCCGGTGGCGGCTAGCAAACAGGCAACTGCTGAAACCGAAACTGTAATTGAAAGTGATCTCTACAAGATCACATTCACCAACCGCGGCGCGCAGGTGAAATCCTGGATCCTGAAGAAGTTCGATAACGATGCGCAAAATGGGCCGCTAGAGTTGGTGAATACAGCCGCCGCGCAGAAGTTCGGCTATCCTCTTTCGCTCTTTACCTACGATCAAACGCTGACCAGCAAGCTGAACTCGGCGCTATTCGTGGCCTCCAACGAAGGCCAGGTGAACGCGCCGGCTACGATTACTTTTGAATATGCGGATCAGGATGTCCTAGTTCGCAAGAGCTTCCATTTCGATCAGTCTTACTTGCTGAACGTCGAAACATCCGTCGTTTATAAAGGCGCTGAAGTCTTTGCCGCGCCAGCATGGCCCTCTGGATTCGGCGACCAACTCACACCCGCGTCGTTTGCCCCGGAGAGAATCGACTATCACAACGACGCTTCTACCGAACGCAGCGGCTATATCTTTTTCCCTAACTACATTTCGCGCATCCCGATCAAAAGTATCAGCAGCGATAACACGATTCGCGGGCCCTTCGAGTGGGCAGGACCGGGTGATCAATATTTCACGGCACTCTTTATCCCGGACGATCCTAATAACGCGGCCATGGTCACGCTGCGCAACTCGATGCAGGTGCAGCAGAAGTCGGACTCGAAAGAGACCAACGTCGACGTGATCGGTGCGGCCGTGGGCGACCTTCGTGGCCTAACCAGGGAGCGGCTCTATGTAGGGCCGAAGGAGCTCTCTTCTCTCGAAGCGGTGAATGTGCCAACCATCAAGAATGGCGAGCCCGATCTGCGGGGCACGGTCGACTTCGGTTGGTGGGGACTGATCTCGCGACCGCTTTTCCTCTGGCTGAAGTGGACCTACAAACATATCGTTCCCAACTGGGGATGGGCGATCGTCATCCAGACTTTGATCATTACGATTGCGCTGCTGCCGCTGCGGATTACGCAGATGAAGTCGATGCTGAAGATGCAGCGAGTGGCGCCGCAGATCAAAGCCATTCAGGAAAAGTATAAAAAGTATAGCTTGAAGGACCCGCGCAAAGCGGCGATGAACGAGGAAATCAGCGCGCTCTATAAGCAGGAGGGGGTGAACCCGGCCGGCGGATGTCTGCCTCTGTTGATTCAATTTCCCTTTCTGATTGCCTACTATCGAATGCTGGGGGTTGCACTCGATCTACGGCACGCGCACTGGCTTTGGATCAGCGACTTGTCGGCGCGGGATCCCTACTTTATTTTGCCGGTCATCATGGTGATCAGCATGTTTGCCATGCAGCGCATGACTCCGCAGGCCGGAATGGATCCGTCGCAGCAGAAAATGATGAACTGGATGATGCCCTTGATGATGGGTTTCATCTTCTTCAATCTGCAGGCAGGATTGAATCTCTACTACGCCGAGACCAATTTGATTTCGATTGTCCAGCAGGCCATCATGAACCGAACCAAGCTGGGCCGCGAGATGCGTCAGGTCATGGAGAAGCGCGCGAGGAAAAAAGACAAGTGAAGCTAAGGGCAAAAACTAAGAGCTGATTTATGGATAAAGTTGCTGCCGCGAACCGAATCAATGAATTCCTGCAGGCTGTCGTGACTCACGGCGGTCTTCACCTTAAGTACCGCATTGTCGTGGACCCTCCAGCGATCAGCGAATGGGAGAAGCCGGAGATTTTTGTCGACTTCTCCGGGCCGGATTCCGCGTTGCTGTTGGATCGCGGTGGGGAACTTCTGCGCGCGCTCGAATTGTTGGCATTCGAGATCTTGCGCCTGCCTTCGGGCGAGCATGAGAAGCTTGCTTTTGACTGTAAGAATCAGCGCTCACTGCGTTTGCAGGAGTTGCGCATGGCTGCAAGCGTAGCCGCGGAGAAAGTCCGGCAGAGCGGCAGGCCTTTTCACTTTGCTCCCATGTCGTCGCGGGAGCGGCGCATGGTGCATCTTGCGCTGCGCGACGAAGCCGACCTGCGCACTGAGAGTGATGGCGAAGGACGCGATCGCTGCGTGGTACTCTATCCCGCAGACTACAAAACCGCGGGGAGCAAGCCTGCACGGCGTACCCAACCATGACCCGGCATTCCGCGGCAGCGCTTCTCCTGTAGCATTGGATGAATGGCTTCCCGGCTTACTACTGTTTTTGTAGTCTTGGCAGCCACGCTATGGCTGGCGCCGGCAGGCCGAGCACAGCAAACTGCGCAGGGGCAACCCAACCCACCCAGCAGCTCTTCCTCCGCAAAGCAGGCACGAAAAACGCATAGTGCGGGTTCCGCGCTGGATACGGGATCAGTGAGCCATGGCGTGTACCGCAATCCGGGATTCGGAGTTACCTGTAAACTTCCCGCCGGGTGGGTATTGCGGACGCTGGAGATGAACGCCGCGCCGGATGCAGCCGCAATGTCGGCCACGATACCAGACAAAGAAGCACGACCTGCGCACGGCCGGACACCCGAGGGCGGCTGTCCCCCCACTGGTGAGTGCGTGCTGCTCTCGGCATTTGCGCGTCCGCCGCAGGCCCGGGGCGAGGATGTGAATTCATCTATTCTGATTGCGACGGAGCGCGCGGCGTCGTATCCGGGACTAACAGAAGCGGCGCAGTATTTTGCCCCCGTGACGGAGATCGCGAAAGCACAGGGGTTTGAGGTGATCAACGAGCCTTATGAATTTGTCGTGGGAACGAAAAGCTTGGTGCGGGCAGATTTTCAAAAAGATGTCGGCACGCGGGTGATGCTGCAGTCGACGCTGGTAATGCTCGCCCAGGGAAATGCAGTCTCGTTCACGTTCATTGGTGGAACGGAAGACGAAGTGGAGGAGTTGATTGAGGGCTTAACCTTCGACGCGGGACTGAAGCCGCATCAGCCTCAGTAACATGCAAGTCAAAACGGATCAGTCTAACGGTTCGGGTTCAAGTGCAATATTGGTTTCGCCGGCGGCTTTCTTGGCGGCATATTTTTTCATCCAGGCTTCCCAACTCTTGCCAGCAGCGGTGTCGCGTCCGGTGAAGGCGAGCGCGGCGATGTCGGCATAGGAGATGGAGATTTTTTCGTTGGTGTTCTTCGGGAAGAGTCGGACGAGGGAATCTTTCAGCGTGGCTGCCGTCCGGCGGTCGAAGAGATAGCCTTCGATTTTAGCGCCGTTCTTGCGGGTGATGGTCACGTCGCCACGGTAGTCAAAGGCCTTTTCGAGGGCGATGCGGATTTCTTCGTCGCTGGCGAGTTGCGGAATCCAGCCTTCGAGTTTCTCGTGTACGGTGCCGGGAGCGAGTTCAAGAGCGTCAGGATTCGCGGCCGTGTGCGGCACAGCGTGGGCGGCTTCATGATCAATGTGGCCGGATTCTTTGCCTGTCATAGAAAGAAAAATGTGGGGACAGCCGCCCTCGGCTGTCCGCTGGGCAAAGCCCAGCTTGCTAAGCCTGCGTCTCCTGCAAAGATGACTCGCTCGTGGGCATGATCTGCACTAGCGGATGCACCGGTGCTTGGGGTTCGTCTAGCAGACGCAGAGCTTCTTTGTCGCGGTAGCGCGTGAACAGCGTTGCCTTCACGGTGGCAAGAAATCCGGCAAACGAGCTGAAGGTAGCGTTCACCGCGGAGGCCTCATAGCCGCTGTGGACCATGCAATTGGCGCAGGCGGGATTACCGGACTCCGTTCCGTAGTTGCTCCAATTCGTGGTCGCCAGAAGCTCGCCGAACGTTTCAGCGTAGCCATCCTGAAGCAGGTAGCAGGGCTTCTGCCATCCGAAAATGTTGTAAGTAGGCATGCCCCATGGAG
>JBAVZU010000033.1:0-39420 GCA_049588915.1 Candidatus Sulfotelmatobacter sp. | reverse complement strand
GCCTATATAGCCGGAGCCATCGCCAGCCTGGGCAGTGACTACGTGCTGGGATTAAAAACGGTGCACTGCCAAAGCGGAGAGACGCTGGCGCAGGAGCAGATCACGATCCCCTCCAAGGAAAAGGTGCTGGATGCGCTCGGCAAGGCGGCCTCCAGGCTGCGCGGACAATTGGGCGAATCGCTGGCTACGGTGCAGAGGTTTGACGTTCCTTTGGAAGACGCCACCACGCCGTCGCTCGAAGCGCTGAAAGCTTACAGCCTAGGCAGAAAGGCGGATAACGAAAAAGGTCACGCAGGCCTGCCTTACGATCAGCGCGCCATCGAGTTAGATCCGAGCTTTGCCGTTGGCTACGAGGCTGTGGGCACTGACTACAGCAATCTCGGCGAACAGGGGCGGGCCAATGAGTACCTCACAAAAGCATTCCAGCTGCGGGAACACACCAGCGAATGGGAAACGCTGAAGATCACGGCCGATTACTATATGGATGTAACCGGGGAATTGGATAAAGCGGCTCGCACCTATCAGGAGCAGATTACGAGCTACCCGCTCCGAAGCGCCGCTTACAACAATCTGGGCCTGGCGTATGCCTTCCAGGGCCAATATGAGAAGGCCGCGGAGTCTACTCGCCAAAATATCGGCCTCACACCGGTTCGAGCCGGTTCCTATGGCAATCTCGCTAACGATGCCGTCTCCCTGCAGCAGTTCGACGGAGCGCGTCAGATCATCCACGACGCGCAGGCGCGAAAAATGGACCATCCGGTGTTCCACACGATTCTCTATGCGCTTGCCTTTTTCGCAAACGATTCCCAGGGGATGACGGAACAGCAACGGTGGCTTGTGGGCAAGGCTGGTTACGAAGACTGGGGGCTCGCGCTCGCCTCTGACACCGAGGCTTACGCTGGCCGCGTCGGTAAGGCGCGGGAACTGGCTCAGCAGGCCGTCGATTCCGCAGTACGTGCGGACAGCAAAGAAAATGGGGCGATCTATCTGGCGAACGCTTCTCTGCAACACGCCGCTTACGGCGATGATGCGGAAGCTCGCCAGTCGGCGGCAAAGGCCTTGAAACTGGCTCCCGCGAGCCCTGGCGTCGAGAGTGAAGCCGCGATTGCGTTCGCCATGGCGGGCGACACGGTAAGAGCCGAATTCCTGGCACAGGACTTGGAGAAACGCTTTCCCGTGCACACCCAGATTCAGTCGCTTTGGCTGCCCGCCGTGCGGGCACAATTGGCACTGGACAGAAAAGACTCCGCCACCGCCATTACGACCTTGCAGGCTGCCTCACCAGTCGAGTTCGGGCAAATTCAGTTCATTCATAACGTATCCTGTCTTTATCCCGTTTATGTACGGGGTGAGGCTTACCTGGCAGCGGGACGAGGCACTGCGGCCGCCGCCGAGTTTCAGAAGATCATCGACCACAGCGGCATGGTGTGGAACTGCTGGACAGGTGCATTAGCGCATCTGGGGGTGGCTCGCGCCAATGCCTTGAAAGCGAGCGCCCTCCAGGGAGCGGATGCCGACGCAGCCCGCGTCCGCGCGCTCGCTGCCTACAAAGATTTCCTTACTCTCTGGAAGGATGCCGACACCGACATTCCCATCCTGAAGCAAGCGAAAGCGGAGTACGCGAAGCTGCAGTAGTTGATGCACCGCTGTCATTGTTCCCTCTCACTTCTACGAGCACCAACAACTAGCCATCTGTAACGATGTCGACCCCGGTCAAGCATACAGAAAAAGACTTGAGGGAACTGGCTGTCACGTGCTCCCAAACGGTTACCCTCGCGGTTACCTGGCAGTACGCGTGTAATTAGCCCATTCGCCAGCCGCTGCATTAGAGTAGTTGCAGGAGCGAATTATGTTCTGGTTATTCTGGCAAATGGTTGGAGTCGCCTTCGGATTTCTCTGCTACGTGCTTCCCTGGTTTTTCGTCGGGATATTGGTCATCTCCGTAGCCAGAGAGTTCCATGCAGAGTTGCGGCCCAAAAACGACTTTTCACGCACAAACGCTTAAGGGGCATCGACAACGCAGCGAAAACCGACGGTTCCGGATCGATCGTGCCCTGGGGACATTAAAAGATATTTTTGATGTTCGTCCAGCCGGTATGTTTGCGGGAAATACCAAATGGAACCGCTCGGTTGGTAAGCTGCGCCCCCGCGAAGGATTGCGGCGCGAGTATGAGGGTCGCGGAATTCATCTGTCCACTGCGAGATATTGCCGACTAGATCGAGGACGCCGAATGGACTTGCACCTTTCGGAAAAGCTGTTACGTCGGCAAGTGGACGCATTGCAGGTCCGGTATCCGCTTGCGGAAGATTCAGAGGGTTCCAGTCGTTTCCCCAAGGGTAGGGACGACCGTCGGTAGATTGGGCTGCGTATTGCCACTCCCATTCATGCGGCAAGCGTTTCTGACTCCAGGCTGCATAGGCGCGTGCATCCTCAATGGAAACCCATGTGACAGGCTTGTTCTCCCAACCTTGGGGATAAGTTCCATTCTTCCAGGCGCGCAAGAAATTGTGATCGTCCTTCGGGCGATAGTGCGTTGCACTCAAAAATTTGGAGAATTCAGCATTCGTCACCGGCGTCCGATCAATGTAGAAACTATGAATCTGCATGCGATGCCGATGGAACCGGCGCGCCTTATCCTCCCATGGGTATTGCACATCTACACCGGGATCATTGCCCCCCTCGATCTCAATCCCGCTCACTTCAAAGTCGTAGTCACCCCCGGGAATGCTTATCATGCCTTCGGGCGGCGACTGTGCCGTCCGGGTCGCAGGTATTTCGACCAACGTCTGGGCCACGGATTTCCATTGGCGAGAGTAGCTGGCAAGAGGACGCTTGGAACGGTCTGCCATGTAAGAAAGCAAGTTCCGAACACTCTGATCCCGTTCCTCTTCCTGAGTAACTAGAACAGCACCGTACCCGAGAGGTTCGAGATCGAAGCTCAGGGTGGCTTTGCCATTCGCCAAAGCAGGAGTCAGTTCCATTCCGTGCCACAGATCGTAGTAATGCATCCCAGGTTGGATTGCGATTTCAATCTGAGGGCCGGAGACTTCGTATTCGTTGCGGTTCACCAGGGTCCAGAGCGTTCCTGTGGCTTCGGGAAAGCGGCTGGCGAACACGCCGGGCTGTAAGACCGGTGCGTGCGGCTCCCAATCAGGACTGACTAGATAATCGGCCATCGCGCGTTCGATGCCGGTGAACCGCAGAATGGCTTCGGCATCATGGGGAGTGTTTTCATACCAGAAGCCCCAAAGGTTTTCGAGCGTCGCATATCCCTGGCCGTTGAAAAAGGTGTGCTGCAGGCTGTCCGTCTTGTCGCGGGTGAAACGGTCGGTGACGTTGACGGTGTGTCGGGGCTCCATCCACTTATTCTTGTTGACCATCGGAATGAATGGGTACTGCTTCCCTTCCCAGGTCACCCAGTCGTTCCAGCTGAGGTTGGTCCAAGCAATCGAAGCGTCGCGCGGCTGAAATTGGGGTTCGAGAGCGAGGGGATGGCCGATAGCATCCGAGGCCTCGCGAAACCCCGGCGGAACGCTCTCCAGCGTATCGAAGTTGATGCCATCGGCATCAATCTGTTTGAGAAGTTGCGCCATGGCCGCTGACGGCGCTGCGCCTTCGTCTCGCGTTCCCGCGTCCCATGCCAGCAGCGGGAAAAAAACCTTTACGCCGTGGGCGTGAAACTGTTCAACCATGGCGCGCACTCCAGGGATCCCACCAGGAAGATCGCGCAGCATATCAAATTGATTACGATCATCGACGCCAAGATTTGGATAAACATGCCAGATGAGAACGGCATCGATCGGGCCGATGCGGCTCTCAGTCTCGGAGAGGAAACGGTCGACGGTGTATTCGCCCTTGCCTGGGTCGTAGAGACTGCGATCCCAAATCAGCAATTGCACCTGGTTGAAAATGTGTTGCGTCCATTGCAGGTCGGGGCGGTCGTATTGCGAACCGTCGTAGCGCAAAAGAGTACGGCGATCCTTGCGCCATGCCTTCAGTCCCTGCAGCCAGCCGGGCTGATCAGACGACGAAGCGGGCCCGGAAAAGAAGACCTCGCTGGGCGGCGGCAGCTCCGTCAAATTCATGACTCCCGTGTGGGACACCAGGTCGTGCCGTGGTTTCCATTCGTCTGCTAACGATTGGCCATTGGTCAAGCAAAGGGTTGCGATGAATATGCCAAGAGAGGAAGAGATTAATTTCATGAATTCTCATCACTATAACGGATTCCAGAGTCGCTGCGACGGACGGCAACTGCCGGGCTGCGCTCGGCTAGGACAGCCGAGGCCGGCTGTCCCCACGCAAGCGGACGCATAAAGAAAAGCTGAGGCAAATCGAAATGCCTCAGCTTGAAATTTCCGCGCTTCAGAATGGTTAGAAGTCAAGCCTCAAGGCAAACTGAATCACGCGTGGGTTGTTGACCGTCTCATTCACAACACCGAACGAGGAAGGACTGTTGATGTCCTGCATAAAAACGCCGTTGCCAGTCAGCCCGAACTGAGCATGATTGAAGAGGTTGAAGAATTCTCCCCGGAACTGAATCGTGTATCTCTCGTGGATGCGGAAATTCTTGAACGCAGAAAAATCTGTATTCACGAAACGGGGACCGGAAAGCGGAGCGCGAGGAATGTCTCCAAGTTCTCCTACCGGTGCTGGTACGAAAGCACAGGGATTGAACCAATACTGGTTGTTGTGAACCTGGGCAGGTGCTGCACAGGTTGGGTTTGCCGCGACTGTTCCACCTTTGAACGGATCACCCACCTCGTCTGGCCGGTTCTGCGGAGTTCCATTCCATTCGAAATTGACGCCTGACTGGTTATTGCTGTCAACCACAAACAGCGGGAACCCGGAGGTCGCCTTTTCGATCAGATTGATTTGCCAGCCCCCGAAAATCGCATCTGGGACACCGCCCCAGTCCCCGCCGTAGCGTTTGCCTTTGCCGAACGGCAATTGATAGAGAACGCTGGCAGTGAATTGATCATCGAGATTGAGTTGCGAAAGTCCCCAATCGGCCCGCTTGGTACCGGGCAAAGGGTAGTATTGGGCGCCTGGGGTGGTGCCATCTCCATCGGACATGCCTGAATCGAAAGTGCGAGACCAGGTGTAGCTGAGCAAGGCGTATAGACCGTGGCGTGCACTCTTGGTTTCCGCTTTGATAAGCAGACCGTCATATTGGGCCCGAGCTCCATCCGTAATGTTCGAGATGTTAATGAATTGGTTGTCCATGTAAGGAGCATTGAAATACGCTCCTCCAGGCCCGCAACCGAGCGTGTAGCCGGGAGTTGAATTGGGACCTCCAAGGCACGCGCCGGGGGCATTCACATTCAGATTCAATCCGTAGAACAGGATGTGAGTGCTGCGGGTACCGGCGTACCCGCCGGTGAAAACTATATTTCCAGGAAGTTGACGCTCAATATTCAAATTGAACTGTTGCACCATTCCTTGTTTGAAGTTTGAGTCCTGTGAAAGAGAAGTTCCCGTAAAGTTATCCGGGTTCGGAGGCGCCGTGAAGGGTTGAAGGTTCGGTTGGGTGAGGCCATATTTCAGTCCGCAGTTTAATGCAGCTCCCCCGGCGGCAAAATTTCCGAACGGGCAAGGGCCGCCCGGGAAAAAATTGAACTGATCAGTTTCGGCGTAATACGGCGGATTCTGCCAGAGTCCTTGCGCACCCTGACTCCAACCAGAGTCGTGGTAGATCGAGTAACCGGCGCGAACGACCGTAGTCTGGCTGCCGCGCGGCTTCCAGGCTAATCCAAAGCGGGGCTCGAGCGCGGTTTTGTCAAAGTTGACTCCCACGTCCCCATTGGTGCGAACACAATTCGTACAACCGTTGAACGGGGCATGCCCGGCGATCAGATACTGCTGCGTCGTCCAATCGAAGTTCGCCTGACGGTTCTCCGCTTCTGTAATGGGAGTCACGAGTGCCCACGCCAAACCCAAGTTTAAGGTGAGGTCATTATTCACACGCCAGTCGTCCTGCACAAAAGGACGGAACATCTTCCAGCGCCGGCCGGTGGTAGCTCCATAAAATGTTTGATCGTGGATCGCACCGAAAGGCTGGCCTACAAGCAGATCCGCCGCTGCATCTCCCGTGAACCCTCCGCCGAGCAGGAAATAGCCATCTTGAAATCCGTTGGTCATGACGTTCATTTGATTGAAACGAATTCCAATCCCGGTGCGGATGTTGTGGGGGCCACGAATCATGTCAAAGGTATCGCTGAATGAGTAAACGTTGGTCCCACCGACAAAAGGAGCGAACCCGCGATCACCCAAAGACCAATAGGTGCTGAGCTGTGTCGAGCTCAAGCCGCAACTGAGGCAGGCCGCCGTGTCCTGAGTCAGACCCGGAGGCGCATTCGGACAGGCGCCATTGAGATCCGCGCCAACAATGCCCAGCTTGGCCGCTTCGCAGAGTTGTCCTCCAAATTCCCCGTACGAACTAATGAAATCGAAGATTCGGTTGAAGCCTACATAGGCCTGGTTGATGTTCGTCGGAGAGACGATGTGAGTCTCCGAAACCACGACGTTGCGCCCATGGTTCGCGATGATCTGGTTGCTGCCAAACGGATTCTGTTCGGCCCATGTGGGTGATCCGCCCGGCACGAAAGAGGTGGCTTGGTCGTAGCTGAATCGGGCGAAGGCGGAATCGTTACGGGAGAAATTGTGATCTAGTCGAATCGTTGCGTTGCCTTCGTTGAGTTTACGCACGGGAACATTGGCATAGTTGACGCCGTTGGTGATCGTGGGACTGCCAACCGGGTACAGACTGATCATCGCCAAGCCGATTGGATCAGCATCGCCGAAACCGGTAGGACCGCCCGCGGTCGGAATAATATTGCAAGGTGTACCCGGGACTTGGCTTCCATCAGCCAGCACGGCTGTTGGGACCCCTCCGCTGCACTGGAATGTGGCGGGCTCGCCAGTGACGCCGTTAAGGTTTGCGTAAGGATTTGCGAGAAAACCCGGATTGGCGCTGTTCACAATAAATGGGTCATTCGTGAAATTGCCACTCATCTCTGCAGCCGTTGGCACCAACCCCGTGAATGGAATGCCATGACGCTGGCGTTTGGCTTCGTAGTTGACGAAGAAGAATGTCTTGTCCTTCTGAATCGGTCCACCCACCGAACCGCCGAACTGATTGAGATTGAACTGCTCCTTGAACGCTGCGAAATAGCTCTTAGCATCCAGATCCGTGTTGCGAAAATATTCGTACAGCGCTCCGTGGAACTGGTTCGACCCCGATTTCGTGGTTACGAGCACCGTCGGACCCGCACGCGTACCATATTCCGCCGAATAGTTGTAAGTAAGAACCTTGAACTCCTGAATGGAGTCGATCGTCGGCAGAATCGCAATCCCGCCCGAAGTGAGCTCGGAATTGTCGTTATTGTCGATTAACCAGCTCGTACTCTGCTCGCGCGAACCCCCCACCGAAAGCGAGAACGTACCACGGGCCGCAACCTCGCTGCTGGCTGCCGAAGTGAAGAAGCTGTTGGGGCTCGTCTGCGCGGTGGTGCCGGGAGTCAGGGTAGCCAGTTGCACAAAGTCGCGGCCGTTCAACGGCAGATCCGCGACTTCCTCCGCGGTAATTACCTGGCCGAGAGTTGGGTTTGCAGTTTCGACTGCGACTTGCGTCGCATTGACTTCAACCGTTGAAGAGACGGAGGCGGGGTTGAGGCTAAAATCGATTTCGCGTTGTTCGTCAAGTTGGAGACGGACATCCTTCTGCTCGGCAGTTTGAAAGCCCTGCGACTGCACGCGGATGGTGTACATGGAGACCGGGAGCAGCGGTACGAGGTAGTGCCCGGACGCATCGGTTTTCACTTCGCGTGTGAGGCCGGTTGCCGGCGAAGTGACGGTCACCGTTGTTCCGGTGATGACGGATCCGGTCTTGTCAGTAACGGTTCCGGAAAAACTGCCGTTCGCCTGGCTGTAAAGGAGCGGACAAAGGAAAAACACAGAACAGAGAGCCGCTGCGAATAGCGCCTTTTTTCTCAGCATCATTTTTCACCCCGCTGACCACCCATTTTTCATTCAGATCGAGATCTAAGCTCGACCCCGCGGTTCGAACCTCACCGCAGACACTTCTAGCAGCTGTTTTTAATGACCGCGTCATATAAATAGATTTGGAGATGAAAAGTCAAGAGTTTTCGTGGCCAGTGCGAGACTGTTGCCCAGACAGCAGCGATTCCTCTTCCGTCCACTACCGAGTAACTCTCCAGCGGGCTTTCCCAAGGTACTTTCTCGAGCGCGCGGTAGTGGCTGCTTGCCCAATGCGCAATGCATTATCAAGATTCGCATGAAGTGAACAGCATTCCGATCCACGACGTGGTGCGCTTATTGTGCCAGTGGAGAAGAGGAGCGCCAACCGCTTGACGGTTGAGCAGCTTCTACCCGGAGCCGCAGGGTGTCAAAGAATCCCTGGAGGCGAATCCGTCCTTTGCGGCACAAATCCCTTCCACTCCTGGCCGCACAGTGCAGCCAGCAAATAAAAAACAACCGCGACCAACAACAGGGCTTTCAGCCCAACCACAAATGAAACATTCTGGGCGAGACCACCGGCAACAGCGCCGACAATGTTGCTGCCGAATGCTTCCGACTTGTCTTCGCAGCGTCGAAACGATTCAGTAAATATTATGCCTGCAAAGAAGATCGGGAAACCGTAAGCCGCTGCCAGAAGCGTACCGACGACGCGGGAGCCAAATGGCAATTCTGACCACGGGACCATGTAGATCGCGATCAAGCAGGCGATCAGCGCTGCGTAATACGTCACTAATCGCTCAGGATTTTGCCACTCTACCCAGAAGTTCGCGACTACCAACATGATCAGAATCGCAGACAGCGCAACGCAGTTGACCAACCAAGTTGCACCAAAGTACAAAGCCAGGCGGCTAACCATCTGCGTCTCCAGAAGTAGAAATCCTGCCCCCAAAAAGAAGAAGTTCCACGTCGAGATTTTTGCAACGGCAAATTCCCCACGGGTCATGAGTAACGTCATGGCAAATAAGATGAGAGAAATCGTCAGGTATGCGCGGGGGATTGAATGCCCTCGATGATAAACATAGGGCCAATCGTCCGTCGCTGGTGGAGGCGGGGCAGCTCCAGGAGGGAAGGCAGGAGGGTGTAGCGCGACAAACGCAGCCAGTTCCGGCCGGGCCGCCCGCTGCCATAAACTTGAGTCGTTAGCCGCCAAGAATTCCGTCGCTGGAAGCGTCCCAATCGATCCGATCTGTGGAACAGAAAACACAACGGGGGGTCTGCCAAAGAGATGGTCGAGGGTCGCGTAGAACCGCTCCCCCATCCAAGTCCAGGCGCCGCGCAACTCAAACTTTAAGACGAGAACACCCGTCGGCTTCAGCAGGTTTTTCGCCTCTCGAAAAGCTTCTTCGGTGTACACATAGTTGTCCAGCCGCATGTTGCTGTAGCTCGACGACTGGGTGTGAGAATCAAGCAGGCCAAAAATTACGACGTCATACTTCACGGTCGCCTGGCGAAGATAGGTGCGCGCGTCATCTAAGATCACGTGTACTCGAGGCGAATCGTAGGGATGGTCCGGGTGCAACTCTTTGCCGAGCGCGTAGATCAAGGGGTCGATTTCCACGGCGTCAATCTCACTCGCGCCATTTCGGAGGGCCGCAGCGGCATCATTGCCTGCCCCGGCACCGATGATCAGAACCCGGTCGCGACGCTCGATGAAACGAAACGGGACATCGTAGGAGCTTTGCGGGTACTCCTGTTCCGTGCCGGGATGGCTGGCCAGAAACTTTGGTGTTAAATTGGCGATCGACATATATCCGGTATTGTTGACAAGTATGTCGTATCGCTGCTCGCCCATGTCGTTCACTTGTAGCTTCTGGTACGGCGACCAATAGGTTTTTGCTGTCCCCGAATACGCGTGGTGAAGAAGAATGAGGCTGGCAATGAACAACACTAGACCGGCAAAGCCAAACCGGTTCGAAGGATCACGAACCAAGATCAGAAGAAAAAAAGCTACTCCCAACCAAATCACCGGGGATGTGTGAAGGGCGGCGAGACCTGCGAAGAACCAGATGCCCGCGAGACTACCTGCAAGATTTGCGGTGTAAGCGCTGACCGGATTTTTTGCGGCGTTCAGGTAAGTTCCAACCCATTGGCCGAGCGGAACCATTGTCGAGACTATCAGGTATATGAACCCAGTCATGAAAACGGCCGCAGCGACGAAAGCTATCAACGGGGATTCGCCGCGCGGAACTGCAAACGCGGACCAAAGTTGAGCATCGTTTGAATATGAAAGGGCCGATGACACCCCTTCCAGAATTGACTTCCACTGAGGCACAGGAAGTTCTATAAGAATCACGAGACACGCGATCGCTCCGGCGTCGAACAGTTGATTTTTCTTCCGTCCGGCCCTGTAACAACCGAGGCCGAAACCAAGAAAGCATGCGATCAGAGCGAGATTCTGAAAATATGCGAACACCCGAATCTCTGTCCCGCTCCATCGAATGAGCAGAATCTCGACAAAAAGAGCCGCGAAGCTTACCAGAAAAAGCGGCAGGAAAATCCTCTCACCAGGTTTGTTTTCGATAGAAAAGAAAGCGAGAAACGCTGGTAAGTCTCTGTTCCGCTTTGAGTCGAAGGAGCGAGAACGGCGCGAAACGTTCAATCTAGATTAACCGGAATTTCTTCAATTTCGATTTTGTAACTCGCACATTCTATGCTTTGACGCTATCTCAGACAACGAACTTTGGTGCCAAATTCGCTGGTTCCCTGTCGTGGGGCTTCTGATCTCTCGAAGTTCCAGCGGCCGCTTTGAAGTGCGGATTATTTGTCTTGAGGCAAATTCAGAGAGCTACTATGACCGCAGCTTTCATCCGCAGCATTCAAATAAAGATCGGCAATCCGGTCAGCTACCACACCAGTATCGGCGTCCGCCAGATTGCTCAATACGACGACCGTCAGCTTGTCATCGATGTAACGAGAAATATGAGTCTCAAAGCCCTGCCAAGCGCCGCTGTGATCAAGCACTCGATGACCGTTTTTTGTTTCGCTGAACCACGCGAAACCGTAGTGGCCGGAATTGGGCTGGCCGTTCGCCAACCTTGTGACGGTCCACATTTGCTCGAAACTGGGCTGTTTCAGAAGCTTTTCGGTATACAGAGCCGCATCCCATTTTGCCAGGTCAAGGATCGAGAAGTACAAACTGCCATCCGCCGTCGTATTCACGGTGGGCGATACCCATTCCTGACTCTTTAGTTGCCCGCCGACGAGGCGATAGCCCGCCGCCCGATGAGGAATGATATCAGCTTCGTTGCAGACACTACCTCATTAAGTTGGTATGCGGCCTCACTTACATAGCCTTCCCTTTTAGTCGTGATTCGCTTACTTGGGTATCAGCCCGAAGATTTGCAATTGCTTGTTGCTCGCCACGAATACCTGGCCGTTCGCCACCACTGGAACCAGGTTGGCATTGCCACCCAAGTTCGGCCACGCCCCCGCTGTCGCCTGAAACAACACCTTGGTAGCCGGTTGTGTCTTGGTTCCCGCGTCCGGGTTAAGGGCAAACAAAGTAATCGGCGCCGCCTGGGTGTTCGGCGGACGCGACAACGCCCAAATAATTGGATTGCCGTTGCCATTCGATGAAATCGTGGTAAAGAATCCCGGATCTTGCGCACCAACGCCCAAGGTCGCAGACGTCAAAACTTTCGTCAGCGCTACGATGGGCGAAAGTTGCAGCTTCCAGATGCCCACTGTGTTGCCGCCGCTGCTTACCACCCGTCCCACGCCGTCTGCCGGATCCACGTAGTACGACTGGCCGCACCAGCAACCGCCCACCGCGTAGACGCCCAGCACATTATTCTGGGTTGGCGAATAACGTCCCAGGTTGTCCTCGTTCATGAAATACATGTTTCCGTCCTTGCCCGCCGCGACCGCCAGGTGCGGTGTCGATCCTTTCTGATCGTGCAGGATCATAACCCCACCCGATCCGAAATCGGTATCACCCTGATCGAGGCTTGCCACATTATCCGGAGTGAACAGGTCGACCACAGTCGTCAGCGTGCTCGACATCTTGACCACACTCTCCTGAATGTTGGTTACACCGTCGTACGTAGTGCCCGAGGGATCCGAATTGCCGGTCACGAACAGGACGTTACCCGCATCATCGGTCGCCGGTCCATAACCCGACATCCAGACCGACGACAGAAAGAAGCTACTAGGGGAAGTTGCCTGTTGGTCATTGAGCTGGTTCGAGGGAAATGGCGCCAACGATCCCGCAGTCCACCCCAGCAACCAACCGCGAGAGAGATTCGCCGAGTAATCGCAGAAGCTGCCAAATCCCGCATAGATGCTGCCATTTGCCAGTAATAGGGCTGGACGCTGTCGTTGGTATTTCGCGTTGAAGTGGAATGTCGTCCCATTATTGAGTGAGTGCGAGGCGGTCACCAACTGCGGTGTCACCTTGTCCGTTAAGCTTCCCAGACTAAGTGCATGAAGACGGTAGGCCGGTCCGCTTGGATCCTGGGTGTAGATCATTACGTACAACGTCTTGCTGCTTGGATCGATCACGGGCGTTGAGTTGATGCCAACGTTCGGCCCATTGTTGTTGCAACCCAGAGGGGACGACACCGGCGTTCCAAAATTCGGATTCAGGAGCACAGTCCCGCTGTGCACGTCGATGGCGTAGATCGAATTATTTTCCGTTGCCACATAAACTACGTCGTGCGTGCCCTGATAGCTGCCTGCAGTGATGACCACACCCGGCACAACCAGCGGCTGCGCATCCACCTGATCATCGAGCGTGACGTTGTGAAGCAGGCCGAATGTCGTTGCATTCACGTTGGCAGGCTTTAGCACAGTCTCAGTGTGATTCCAGCCGGTCCGCTTGTTATTGTAGTGATAGGTTGTGACCGATGTCTGGCCGGTTGCCTGCCTTGCGCTCGCGCCAAGGGAAACGAGAATGGCAAGCAAGGCCGCAGCATAAGAGCTGAGCTTGCGATTTGTTGTCATGTTCTATCCCTGTCTGGAATTTCCCTTTTTTGGCCCCTAAAAAGCGAGCGCCATTGTGCGCCCATTCGGTACTTGCGTCAATAAGAAAAACTTTGCCGTAGTATTTCCGTGGTGGGGGCCTACTGATGTCCCGAGCAATGGATTCATGCAGCTCAGGCGAAGCCGTTCCTCGCGCGGAGGAAATTGAATGTCTATCCAAAACGTTACGCGATCACTGTGCGGATGTTTGGCCGTGATGGTCGTGCTGATATTTTGCGCCGTAGCTCTGCTCGCCCAATCGGCACGGCAACAGGAACCCATGCAGGCGCAATCCGAGGCCCCTCAGAAACTGCAAGATCGAGTAACGCAACTCGAGTGGGAGGTGGCAGAGTTAAAAACTCTGATTAAACAGCTCCAGTCGGGTGGGCAAGTGCCAGTTTCAGAGACCCGCTCTGCTGTTCCTGTTACGCAGGAACTTACCGGCCAAACCACTTCCGAGCCGAAGTCCGCCGCTGCGGAGGATAAAGACGAAGCGAGTCTCGGCTTGCTGCGGAATACAACGATCAGTCTGGGTCTTGACACGTACTACGAATACAATTTCAACCATCCGATAGGCGAGGTGAATCTGTTGCGCGCCTATGACGTCCTCAGCAATAACTTCAGTTTGAATCAAGCCAGCGTCATTTTTGACCACCCGCCTGATGCAGCGGACGGACGCCGCTGGGGTGGGCGCTTCGACCTGCAGTTTGGGCAAGCTACCGACACGCTGCAAGGGAACCCGAATAACGAACCGCGGCCGGACATTTATCGCAATATTTTCCAGGCGTACGGTACATACATCGTTCCCGTTGGCAAGGGTTTGAACGTTGACTTCGGCAAGTGGGCGAGTTCGCTTGGAATCGAAGGTAATTACACAAAAGATCAGATGAACTATTCCCGAGCCTACTGGTTCAATTTTCTACCGTTCTATCACATGGGTCTCCGGGCCAGCTACCCGGTCAACGATCGCTTCGCGTTTAACTATTGGGTAATCAATGGAACCAATCAAACCGAAGCCACCAATGCTTTCAAAGACGAGCTGTTCGGGTTCACAGCCAAGCCGCAAAAAAATCTTACATGGACTATGAACTACTATCTTGGACAGGATCATCCCAATCGGCTTCCCGCAGCCAATTGCGGACCGATCCCCGTGCAGCCCGGCCTCTGTTTCACAGCCATTCAGCCAGCTCCCGACGGGCGGACGCACATCTTCGACAGTTACGTATCGTGGCAGACCACACCCAAACTTACGCTGCAAATCGAAGGAGACTACGAAATTGAACGTTTATGGAGAAATGCCGCACCCGGCGAGTCGTCCGCTCCAACGACAGTCGCGGGCGGCGCTGCCTATGCGCGCTATCAGTTCAGCCCAAAGTTCGCGCTTGCTGCGCGTGGGGAATACATGTCCGATGGGGGGCTCTTTAGTGGCATTAACCAAGCGCTAAAGGAAGCCACCGTTACTTTCGACTACAACCTGGGGGATGGGTTCCTCACGCGTTATGAGTGGCGTCGAGATTTTTCCAACCAACCTTCATTCCTGACTGACACGCAAGGGGTTCTGGCCAAACAACAGAATACCGCAACCGTTGGCCTTATCTGGTGGTGGGGTCGAAAGGAGGGTTCATGGTAGCAATTCTAGGTTCGCCGATTTGGCCATTACGCTTCATCTGGTTACCTCACTGACTGTTGAGATTGGCCGGCTAAATTGTACTCGCACAGCGTTTGCCGCAGAGGCTCGAGCGCGAGGCGGGTTACACCTTGGCGATACTCACGCCATAAAGGGAAAAAATAACCGAGGACTGACGAAACTGCTTGGATAATTTGGGAGCATGGGTTATTGTGTCGGGATTGAATTTGGTCAGGGGCCGGAATCACACACATTTGGGAAACAAATCGATCTCGGCTTCGCGGATTGTATAACAATCCCCCGCTCTCCGCGACGCACTCCTGATTGTTTTGGGTGCTGTCGGCTCCAAGAGGAAACCAGCCGTGAAATTCCCTCTGTGGCTCTCCGTTGTTGTAGTGGGTTCAATCCTCTCTTCCGCTTGTTTCGCTAAGGACTCGGGTGCAACCTCGCCGCCAGACGGATCAGTTGCGAAGTCGTCACAGTTTATGATCCCAGGTCCACTGCGGTCCTTCCTGCGCATGGCGGGTATCAGTCAAAAAATTGCACCGGAAGAGGTGCTGCCTTTGCTTAGCAGGAACGTTTTCATGCAAGGTTATGAAAGCCCCGGAAGGGAGAGTGAATTTCTCATCCTGCTGAGCCGGTATGTCGTGCAGGCGACGGAGTTGTCAATCCTTGCAGAGAGCGATGGCATGATTCGAGTTTCGAATTGTGATGATGCGAAACCTCTTCTGCATATCCTTGGTTACCGGACCCGGCCAAACTGTGGGAAGTCAGACACGTCGTTGCAGACGGTGGATTCCGAAAGGGCTTTCTTGACGATCGACTCGGGATTTCCTCTACCCGAACTCGAGCGGACGCTGCAAGGAGGCAAACCTTTCGAGTATCCCTATGCCGCTTCTCCCGTGCCCGTGCTATTCGCCCCTGGCGACTGGACCATGGCCAGCGCGAAAAATAACAAGGAAGCCAGCAAGGATCTGATTAACACCCTCTTGAGCGACCCCTCGCTGGCACGCGTGTATTGGGCCCTTTCCAAGCTCGATCCTGAAACCTCTCAGTTTTTGCATCAATCGATTGGAATCAGGAACTTGCTGCCGTATGCTGCAGTCCTTGATTTTTACGGGAGTCATATCTGCGTCCGCTCTGGGCGAGTCATCGTTCCTGGAGGCCCGGAAGCAGAAACTGCATGGAAGGATATCGTGGGTGTCAGCCCGGCATCGCCTGCAGCTTTCATTCCGAGATTGCTGTCTACTAACAAAGGTTGGGTGGCCGCTTATTTTGACGTGCTTTCTCGAGTGAGTAAAAGTCGGCAAGCCTATTTCACGGAACCGCATCGGTTGCGCCTTTTCTACGAAGCTTTGCGGGGCCCAGGTCCAACGACGAGTGCTACGGCCGGCTCGTTTAGGCCGGCTCCTGCGCTGCTGCTTTTGGTTACTCGACTTCAATGGGATTCAACCAGCGGACCACTTGTTCCCGGGAACCTCGAAGTATGGAAAGATATTCTTCGGCAAAAGAACGACTCACGCGCGGTTCATGAGTGGGGCAGGCGTAGCAGCAGCCGCCTGACCAATCCAGATCAGCTCGTGCAAACGATGTTCTCTTTTTCCCGGGCGACGACCGATAACGGGCCGTTGCAGATTTACTTGGCGATCGTCGAACTGGATAGCAGACGGCCCGCCGAACACCGCCTGGCCCCAGCAACGGTGCGCCTGTTGGCCCAGAAATTCGGGGAGTTTAGTGATCAGTATCGGATCTTCTCCGAGTTCCCAGAGCTCAGTGACACATCCATTGTCCAGTTTCTGGAAACGGCTGAAGCGCTGAACAACGTGCCCCATACCGTTCGTGGCAACGCGCTCGGTACTTTCCAGGCAAATGTCGGAATCTGGCAGATCTTGGCCCGCCAGGGACAGATCCCGAGCTCGCGGCTGAATGATTCGTGGCAACAGACGATCAAGCCATTCGCCAATATTCGATCAGCGGCGCAGCTGTATAACGCGGGGCGAAGCTCGCTGGGCGAATTGTTTCGATTTGCAACTGACGATGCCAAGGTTTCTCAGGATGAAATCATCGAGTTGCTGGCCGGACCTCGGCAGACTACCGCCGAAGGAATCAGGGTCCACCGAGAGCTTGCCATCAGAATCCATTCTGTATTGGACGGCCAGCGACTGGTTTCTCTTGACACCCTGCTTGCCCTAGGCGATGCCTTGACCGAAAAGCGTCAAGGGAAAGTGTTGAACGAGTACGCGATCCATCGGGCAGGTGAAATACGGGAATTTGAGATGCCGCGGCCGATTTTCACGAATGGCGAGAGAGAGCAGTGGGCGTCAGGCATCTATAACAACCGCCACACCGAAGCGCAAATGCGAACCGACCTGGCAAAAGTACTCAGTTCTCCAGCGCCTTCGCCCGCGCAGTTGGAAGAGGCTCGCGGTCAGCTCGCTTCCTTCCTACGGGACACTCTTGTTGGTTTGAACTATGCCTATTACGAGCCGCCAGGCGCCCAGGCTTTACACATTAACCCCCTCCTCGTTCGCTCCCACGACTTTGCCGCCGAAACGGTCGGCGGCCTCAAGACAGTCTGGCAGGCTTCGTTTCTCCTCGGCCAAGGTTCGCCTGCCGGCGGCGGCGCCCATTTCGTCGGCTCGCTTGCCGATCTGCCATACGCTCTAGCCGATCTCGAAGAGGATTTTATTTCGCCGGAGAGCGTGCAAGCTCTCATCTGGAAGGACTTGACGCCGGTTCTGTTGACCAGCGCGATCTTGCCGCGCTGGTGGGATGTGAGCCAAGACGAGCTTCACGCGGTCGCGCTGTATCAGCGAACGGGGGAAGAACTCCTGACTTTTTCTGCAACGGATGAGAGGCTGCGGAGCAAGGTGATGGCCATCCTATCGGAACGTATGAATCCCCAGCGATCAGAACAAATCGAGCAAGGCCTACGGACCGGCCACGCGGTGGAGGTCCTTCCACGAATGACGCCTGCCGACACGTTCTATCTGACGGCAGAAGTTCAGCGAAGATACCCGGAAGAAACCGGTCCTTGGGGAACGGCATCGCAGGAACTGCAAGCTCTCTCCCGTCAGCACCCCGAACAGATCAACTGGAGGCGTTTGTCGCACGATTTTGGTGTGCCGCATCCCATGCTAGCCGAAACGTACGGTAGCGAACTGCTTAATGTTGGGAATTTGCCCACGTTCACGGGATATTCCAGTCGCTTCTTAGGGGAGTCGTGGGATTCGACGAACTTGTACTGGGCTCGCCTGGCCGATGAAACCGGACTATCGCCTGTCATGCTAAACCGTGTCGTACCGCAGCTGACCCGATCCATGGTGGAGAAGATCTTCGCCACCGATTTGGAAGACTGGCCTGCGCTGCTTCGCGCGATGTACGAAACCGGCAAAGACTTTCGGAATGGCAAGATGGCGTCGCTCACGGGTGGCGGCGCTTCGGACGTGAGGTAGGTGGCTTATTTACTAACGGCGATCCCTGTAGACGGGCTCGCAGATTAGGAACTAGGAGTTATGGTACGGAAATCTCTCCTGTCTCTGTGTTTGTTGGGTCTCGTCGGCCACGGAACTGGAGTCGAACCTCAGGAGAGTCCCGACCTTCACGTTGTCGTCAACCTGGTGCAGCTCAATGTCGCCGTGACCGATAAGAACGGAGACTACATTACGGGTCTGCAACCAAAGGATTTCTCCATAATCGAGGATGGGATTCCAGAGAAAGTCGCCACCTTTGCCGAAGGCGATGGACCTGCGATAAGCCTGGTTGAACCCATGGAGCCGAAAGGATCTTCAGACCCGAACAGCGATTTGAGAAAAGGCAATTCTGCAAGCGGCTCACCTCAAACTCTCGATTCCCTGTTAGCCGGCGCCAATGTCTTTCTCTTGTTCGATACCAGCAATTATATGTATCGCGGCTTTGTCTTCGCACAGGATGCGATCGCTGAGTTTGTTAATTCGCTGGCAAGCGCGGACAAGATCGCCTTCTATTCCTACAGTCGGGATCTTTCCCGAGCCGCCACTCTTACCTCCGACCGGACGCAGGTTTTGCGCGCGGTGCGCTCGACGGTGGCTGGAGACGAAGCGGCACTCTACAACACCCTATTGCTCACGCTGAAGGATGCGACCCAGTACAAGGGCAGGAAGGTTGTGGTGGTATTTTCCAACGGCCCGGACAACTCCAGCGTAGTGCCACCCGAGGATGTCGCGGAATTCGCCCAATCCGCTGGAGTTTCCATTTATATGATCAGTACTCAAGAGGCAAGATTGGAGCCTCTGTCCACCGTGGTGTTTGATCGCATGACTGCGGCCACAGGCGGCAAGGCCTACTTCGCCAAAAACTGGAGGGACGAAAAGAGAGCCTTTACCTCCATACGGGACGACTTGGCGCATCTTTATTCACTGAGCTACTACCCTAAAGCAAATCCCAACTCTGGCTGGCGTGCGATCACGGTAAAGCTGGTGGGCGAACATCTGAAGAAATATAAGATCCGCACGCGGAACGGTTACCGTGCTCAGCCCCCTCGCTTTTCCAGCTCCGCCAAACCTGGACGAATAAATTCGCACAAGCGGCATGACTCCTAGTGAGCACTTCCCGGAATTGAGCCCGAGGAGATGGACCAGACTTCCTGCGCGATTCACGCAAGGGCGCGCAAAGGGCCCGGACTCGAAAGTCCGGGCCCTTTGTCGTTTGGGACGGATAACGCGAACCCCACTATTTTTCGCCGGCTAGAGCGTTGATCAAGCCTTGACCGTTGGGGCTGCCCCATCCGGTTACAAGGTCGTAGCCGGCTACGGCCGAGTAACTCCCGGACTTGCCGCTGGTGATGTCGTGGAAGTCTGTATGGTAGCTCGAACTCACACCAAACGAATAGAGATAGGGGTCAATGAAGCCGATGGTTTTGTATCCGTCGGCGACAAGTTGCTGGTTGACGAGAGCGATGTAGCCGGCCCACATCGGAGCCGCAAAGCTGGTTCCGCCGTACTCATTGGCCGTGCAGGTTGTCTGGTCGGCGCAGACGTAGAAGGTGAAGTTCGCGTTCGCCGAAACATCTGGACCGTTACGGTAGGTGGTCGACCCCTTGTTGCTGGAGTTGATCACGCCCGAGAGCTTCTGCCATGAGGGAATCGCGATCTTATCTGGCGAGATGCCGCCGCCGCTGTCCACCCAGGCCGTCTCCGACTTCCAGGCGCCACCGGCGCTGGCGGTTGTGAGGTCGGTGCCACCAACGGAGACTACATTCGCGTCATCCGCAGGCCAAGCCTCGTTTCTCTTCGACCAGGTAGAACTGTCGCCCGAAGCGGCGAAAAAGTTCTGGCCCTGAGCTGCCATTTTCTCAAAGTACGGATCAAGTGTGCTGGGATCGGCCGGCGTCCAGCCCCACGAGCAGCCAATTGTCGTTGGAAGCGGGTTGTGGGTGGTCATAGCGCTGATCATGGCCGTGTCGGTCGAGCCGACGTACATCACAAGACTGGCCAGCCCCGGCGCCATACCGATGGCTTGGGTCATATCCAGTGTCTGCTCGGTGTCGTCGCACCCGCTGCTATAGACGCAGCTCGTGCTGGTGCCGTCAGTCGACAACAGTGTGATGGGCACTTTGTTGGTCTGCTTCGCGTTCTTAAAATATGTGTTCAGGTCCGCCAGATCGGTGCCGTAGTACTCCAATAATCCGAGATTCTGGCCGGCACCAGTGAGAGCCGTGCCGCCATAGTAAGCCGCGCGCATGTCGCTGCCCAGGAAGGAGGCGGACGGTCCGGAGCCGGTGGTTGCGTGGCTGACGACCGCTTCGGGTTCGATGCCATGGGCTTTGGCATAGTCGCGCTTCTTAACGTACAGCGGGTGCGGAAGGGAGAAATTGTCCAACCCCGAGACGTGCCATAGGGGGAAGGATAGCCCCACCGTGGGTTCGCGATCAGGCCCGTAAAATAGTCGATCCTCACCGGGGTTCTTGTAGGTGAACAGGTTCACGCGGAAAGCCGACTCGATGGCCGAGACCGGCCCCTTGACCTGCACATCCATACCATCGCGCGAGCCGCCAACTACCTCCAGCCCGTAATCGCGAAGGTACTGCACGACTGCGTCATAATCCTCCTGCGTGGGACCGAAGCGCTCGGTAAACTCGGCTGGCGTCAGATACTGCCTGTAACCAAGGCTGTACGGGTTGTGCAATTCGGCCAGAAAACTGTGGAGGCCAGCTTGATTGCGCAGCGGAAGGACGACATCCAAGCGCAGGATTTGAGTTGCGGGAAGGAGCCCGGCCATTTGGGCCTTCCCATTCAGCGTTACTTCGCGCACATGACGCGTCATTACTGTCTGCGCATGGCTTTCTAGGACTGCGGCTGATGCGAACGCGCCGATCGAAAGGAGCAGCACACAAAGTTTCCTATTCACGATTCCCCCTGATTAACTGATTTTTTGGGCGAAGGTTCAATCGCTGTCTCGTGAACGTCTCTTCTGTTCACTCGAAAGCCCCGCCAGTCTTAGGCAAGAATGGAATTCTGTCAAGCACAAAACGCAATCCCAGAGCTCCCTTGCGGAGAGAAAGTGCATGACGGGTAATGGGCGCGATTTGGCGAAAGGTGCGACAAGTGAGCGTTGATCTCTAAGCAGGAAGAGTAAATCCTGGAAAATTCCCAAAGATTCGCACCGACGAGGCCACGACGGAAACAGGCAAAAGGCAACCGATTCGAAGTAATTGACTCTCAGTTCCCTACGCGGAGAACGACGATAGGCACGGTCTTCCGCTGGCCGAGAACACGAACCCCGGCGAAGTCATCTACTTCGCCACTTGCCAGCGGGATCAGTTCCCCACCCTTTTCGAGTTCGAGAAGTGGTTCCGCTATGGCATCAGGATAATCTGGCGATCGTACAACCCATCGTATCTTTTCTTTTCGAAACAACTCTCGCCAAGCCTGCGGAGTTTTGAAACGTTCCGGATCTATCGCCCAACTCCCATACGGATCGCCATAGACAAATGGGACGTCCAGATAGTACGTGTGCCGGAAGAATACCAGTATTTTCCCTTCCCGCGACTCCGCTTGGAGCGCCCGATTTACGAACTCGGCTTGCTCGTAGTTCGGCGCCCGCTGTTGGAGGTAGTTCTCACGGCTGTTCAGGCCAACCGCAACGGCGATTGCGGCGCGACCGTATAACAACAAGCCTGCCAGTCCAAACAGCAGATAAAGACCAATGGTTGCGACTGAGATTCTTCGAACCAAGCGCCATCCGAGTTTGTCGACATGGGAGACTCCGGCAAAGCTTGCAGTCAGTGCGATCGGCAAAACGGGCAGAAGAAACCGTGCCGTTCCAGAGGTTGCGCCAATTCCCAAAGCGCTCCCAAACCACACGGCCAGAGATGCGCGCCACGCAGGCGTGTTGCGTACAGCGAGGATCATCAGTGGAAAAAAAACGAGCACGAGTGGACCCAGGAATTCCCAGAACTCTCCTTGTGAACCATCGAAAGCCGCAAAGACTGGAAACTTTACCATCTGCCAGAGGCTGCGCGACTCGTCTGCTCCCGTGGACGCCAAGAACGAAGCCAGGGTATAGCTGTTGACGCCAGAAGGCGCCAGCCAGCGCATAAAGAATGGAAAAAACGGATCACCCGTCCAGACCACGTTCCGCGCGTACGGCCAAATCCCGGCCGCGAACGCCCCCGAAAGGAAAACTGCGACGCCGCGCAGCGAGCGCGATTCCCACAGAAAAGCCAGCGCCAGGCTGGCCGCAACGATGCATCCGGTATATTTGGTACCGGCAATGGCTCCCGCCAAGATTCCCAGCAGCAGAGCTCCCCCCTGATTGTCGGCCAGGTTGCACCGCGCAATCACGATCACACCCACCGTCGCATAGAAGGACATCCAAATGTCCGGAACACCCGCGGTCGAGATCTGCCAGAACACGAGCGGAGTGAGCAAGAACGCAAGCCCCGCCGCCCAGGCCCATGGCGCGAGCATCCATTCACGAGCCAAACAAACAAGAGCACCCGCGGCCAGCGCTCCGCCCAGAAACAGCAGACCCATTGCGAGCTTTTCGCTACCTACCGCGAGACCCGCCAGAATCAAGAGATGAGCCTGCCCGCAAAAAAAACTGTGCGCCAGAAAGAAGTTTGGATGGAACCCCGTACGCAGAATAAGAAGGGGAACGGTGAAGTGACATCGCATTGCGTCTGAGCCGGTGAGCGGGGCCATCGCTGCCAGTCCCTCGAACGCAAGAACGAGCCCCGTCATGGCAGCGAGAAGTTTTTCCGTGCGGGGACCACTGAAGATAGAGTGGGCTGCGGAGCGAACCATCTGGAAAATCACAGGCAAATCACGCGCGCCAAAGATCACAGCGGCAATTAGGCAGGCAAACACGCCAATACGCACCGCTTGCAGGACCTCGGCGATAAACAGCCCAACCTGCAAAGTGATCACCCCGAGAGCGATAGAACACAGAATTAATTCTGACCCTATTAATTCTGACCCTGCAAGGCGCTGCGAACCGAAGCACTGTAAACCAATTAAGCGAAGGATTCTGTGGCCCAGCGCCGCCATGACATAGGCGAAGATCGCCACTGCCAAAAGGGTCGCCAGGGACGCCATCAGTGCCATAGTCTGTGCAACATGGGGATTACGATCGCTTGGAAGGATTCCCTGAACTCACCGTAGTACCAGACCTGCGCGGCGATCAGCCAAACACAAAACGCTGCTTCGATCCACACGGATCGTCTTGTCTGAGGTCTCTGCATAAATCAGAAGTTTCGCACACGTCAAGAAGGGTCACCCTTCAGACGTCGGCTATAGTAAAGCGTCATGATCGCTCATGACACCTTCGCGTACTCCGCTTTGGCTTCCTTCAGGATGGGGATGTCGGGGTCGGCATCTTTCCAGACAGTAAAGAAATCCTGATACGCGGCCTTCGCTTTGGCCGTATCACCTGCCATCGCGTAGGCACGTCCAAGTTGCAGATGCGCCAGCGCACCCAGAGGCAGATTCTGCACGATGCCGCGGTGATCGAGAATCTTCTGGAATTCGACGGCAGCCGCCGCTCCATTGTGGCTTGCAAGATAAGCTTGGCCGCGCACGTAAACCGGATACAAGCCGCCGATTGGAACAGGTCCGCCTAGTTCGTATGGGGCAGCTGCTTCGAGGTCGATGACTGCCTGAGATGGATTGCCATTAAGATCGATGGCTGCTTTGATCGTTGGCAGCCAATAAATCTTCAGCATCGTATTCGTGGCTTCGCTTTTTTCGAGCTGTTCGACGATCGCCTTCGCCCGCGCCGTATCGCCCGTCCGCGCCAAGGTCATGGCTGCCAGCATTCTTACGTCCCGACCGGGAGCCAGGGCCAGTGCAGCTTCCACACGCTGTTTGGCGACGGCAGAATTGCCGAACTCAGCCTCCCGTAGGGCGGCATTGGCTTGCCAAAGCGCACCCGTCTCCTTGGAGTCGTTACGCACTGCGGCGTCTACGGCACGGCGGGAGAAATCACGGGCCCGAACCAGCCGCCCGTAATAGGCTTCCGTATCGGACTGAGTAGAGAGCAAGCCGTCTTCTTCCCCTGGCCGGCCCGCACCCCAGGCTACCTCCCGCTCCATTTCGGCCGCGTCGCCTTTTAGGAAAGCAAGGGCATACAGGTCTTGACGGATAGTGTAGCCATCGATCTGGCTGGCTTGAGCCTGCTGCAGCAGAACCCGCGCATCGTCTAAGCGGCCGAGGTTCATGTAAGTATTCGCGAGATTGCCGTAGCCGGTAAGGGTGGTTCCAAGGCGCTGCTGTTCCTCAGTCTCGGCCGCCGATTTATCGTACTGTCCGAGAACGGAGTATATATATCCCAGGTTGCCGTGGGGAACCTGATCGCGCGGGTAAGTCTTGGCCCAGAGTTCATAGGCTTCCGTGGCCTTTTCCACTTCGCCGGTGACGTACTGATAGTAAAAGGCGGAGATGCGGTACTTCTCGCGGTCACTCACGCGATCCCGCAGGTCATAGGCTTTCTTGGTATAGTCTGCGGCCAGGCTGGCCTGGCCGAGGTTGGCATACTCAACCCCCAGCCCGACATAAGCCATGGCAAAATTGGGATCGAGTTCAATTGCACGCTTCATGAATGGAATAGCCTCAGCGTCGCCCTTCGTGCGCCCGGTGGTGATGCCCATGCTGTAAGCCTTTAAAGCTTCCAGAGAAGGCGTAGTTGCTTCCACAGGAACATCGAACTTCTGGACGGTGGCGAGAGATTCACCCAGCTTTCCGCGCAGCGCGGAGGCCGCGGTGCCGAGCGCCTTCAGCACATCCTGCTTGGTTGCGGCCTGCTCCTGTTCCGTGGCCAGCGTATCTCCGTTGCTGCATCCCACCGTGTTCAGGCCGATGACATACTGCCCTCCCAGGTTGGAAATGGAGCCCAACACGATCGCCTTGCTGCCAGTCCTGATACAGAGTTCCCTCGCCACGTCACGTGTGATCTTTTCTGTTGAAGGGCGACCCATCAAATGCAGAGTTTCCTCGACTTTGCGGTCGGAGAGAATGTTGAGAAAGGGTGACTGTCCGAGTTGTACCGCCAAGGCCTGCTTAAGAGCATCATCGAAGACGGTGTCTCCGGTCTTGTTGTCGAAATCCGCAAGCACCACCGTATCCTTCTCAGCGAGCGGCGCACCCTTTGCGGCGCTCGTTCCCGGCCGCGAGCGCAAGTAGAAACCGGCGGCCACCAGCAGCGCGATGAGAATGACCGCAGCCGGGACCAGAATTCTCCAACGTTTGCTTCCTCCACTGGCCGGAACCACCGGCACCAGCGGGGCACCCGACGCAGAAGAAGCCGAGGCAGAGGAGGCAGGCGCAATTCCGGCTGGAGTTGAGCCAGAACCTGGTGCCGCCGGTGTCGCAGCCGCTTGCTGTGATCCACTTTCGTGCACGACCGGCATCGGCCCGGATTGAACCGCTCCCGCACGGCCTGTATCGGTGTCACGCTTGAGCCGGTGCAGATCCGTTCGCATGTCGGCCGCATGCTGATAGCGCAGGTTTCGATCTTTCTCCAGTGCCTTGTTGATGATGTCTTCCAATTTAGGGGGCAGAGCGGAGTTTAACCGGACGGGAGCTGCTGGAACGCGATTGAGAATGGCGTCGAAAATCTCGGCCGTGCTCTCTCCGCGAAATGGCACCTGGCCCGTCGCCATCTCGTAGAGCACCACTCCGAACGAGAACAAATCGGTGCGAGCATCCAGTTCCTTAGCCCGCGCCTGCTCGGGCGACATATACGCCACCGTTCCCACCGCTGAACCTGGACTCGTGAGGTTTGGATCTTCGGTTCGCGTTGCACTCGCTTCTGCCCCAGGTTGTGCTGCAACCATCTTCGCCAGGCCGAAGTCCAGAATCTTGGCGTGCCCGCGCTTGGTCACGAAGATATTGGCGGGCTTGATGTCCCGATGGACGATGCCCTGAGCGTGCGCCGCGTCGAGCGCATCCGCCATCTCAATGCCAAGCGACAGCAGCACCTCCAACTCCATAGGACGGTCCCGGATGACATGCTTCAAAGTTTCGCCATCCAAGAATTCCATGGCGATGAATGCCTGTCCATCCTGCTCACCGATGTCGTAGATGGTGCAGATGTTGGGGTGATTCAGCGCGGACGCAGCTTGCGCTTCACGTTGAAAGCGAGCAAGGGCCTGGGTGTCACGGGCAACTTCATCAGGCAGAAACTTGAGGGCGACGAAGCGATGCAGTCGCGTGTCCTCTGCCTTGTAGACCACCCCCATCCCGCCGCCGCCCAATCTCTCCGCAATGCGATAGTGCGAAATCGTTTGGTCCATCATGGAATCGTACAATATCAGGCTCGACGCCGGAACGGATCAATATACCACCAAGGGCGCGAAGGTACATGAAGAACGCCGAGCAGTGCGCCTCGGTGCACCGTTGTGTTAATTAACTTCAGACACTAACCAGGCAAAGGTTCTTGCGATTCGCGTCTCAGCGGCCTGCCGATCGCAACCAGGAAGATGGCACTCTTGTCCTTGGCGTGAGGTGAAAAAAAGTTTGCTACGTCGTCATCGAAAAAAGTCAGCCCGGTCGCGCCCAGGCGCTGAGCGTAGGCTACCAGGTATATCCTGCCGCCAATGGCGCCCGCCTCAAGCTGAACGGCCCGGTATCCACGACTTCCGTATCGGTCCAGAATGCGCTTTAAGTCGGCAAGAAAAAAGACGTCTACGCAGGCGTCCGCCGGTAGCTCCTGCCCCAGTCCAAGGTGACCGGCCTCAGCGCGGAAACTTCCCTCTTTTAAAACCTCAAGAATTTTCCTAACCCGATGGAAGAAATAGGCTCCTGGTTTCAGTCCTTCAACCGAATGCACTATTAAATAAAGATCGTTGAGCTGCGCGCCGGGAGGCTCAATGAAATCAGCCGGCAGTCCTCGCGTAGCGAAGTCGAGAATGGTCGAAAGTTCATCCAGCGAAATGGAAGCGGTTTTGTCGAATACTCGAGTAGACCCACGGCGGAGGATGACTTGCTCGATTGTGTCCTTCGGTTGTTTCTCCTCCAGCAAACGCGGCAGCTGAACTTCTTCGCCTGCGTAAGAGAAACTTGGAAACACCGGTTGCCTCCCGCGCCATTGAGCGACTTCCCCGTCTGACTCAAGCGAAGTCGCGTCGTGCATATCGAGCATGGTGGGATACTCGACCTCTTCTTCCGAAAGCGGGATCGTCTCCAGGCCAAGCGCCAGCACCTCTTTCCGGGCCGGAAGCGAAATCGCCGATGTGCGCCCGATCGGCACGAGGCTCAACGAGACCTCACGCCGGCCGTCGAGATCCAGCAAAAGGTTGACTTCAGCATCCACAAATCCCAGCACGATCTCCGCAGGCAAGCCGGAGGCCGTAGAAACGGCTAACATATTCGCCAGCAGCGTACCGTTGTCCCAACCGAAATGGCGATACGTACGCGCCTGATACTTCCAGGCATTCCGCCAGTACGTCCCGGTACAGATGATCGTTATAGGCGCGTGTGCCACCGAGGTTTGCATCGCCGTTGCCCCGCCCAGGTTTCCACGAAAATCACCTTTTCGCAGGAGCCGTAGCGATACATCCGCCGGATTGAAGTGATAAACACCGGCGTTTAGACCCGGGACATCGCCAGCCACCACATACAACTCGATCTCGTAAAGAGCTCCGGTACAAGCAGCAGCACGAAAATAGATTTCTCCACCTGGAGAGGTGCGCTGTTTGGTAATCCCAGCGGAGAAATAGAGAATGCGTGCCAGATCTTGCAGGTGAGGAACCGAATCACTGACTGGTGAGGCCACAACCTCCGAGATCGATGAGAGCGCAGCCACCCCCGTTTGCGCGACATCCCTTGGCAGCGGAAGCGCCTCTATCTTCGGGTAGATCTTGAAAGCTAGCGGCCGATTCGCCCAGTCCAGGAAATGAGGATGGTTACGAATACTCCAGTAGGAGTGCTTCGTTGCGTCGTGATACTTCCAGGCGGCCTGAATGTCGCGGTTCTTCATCCTTACTACATCAGACTAGCACTGCGAAAGGAGGGACATCAGTTGTGATTCTAAGCTGTCCATTGCTCTGAGAATTATTCGCTGTTCGCTCCGAGATCGCTTCCATCCCATCGCAAATTCACAACAGCTGGTGAAATCTCGTCTTTCCACTACGCTCTCGAATCGAAGGCGTTGACGGAAGTGTAAATGTCCGAGATCATGCTGACTGCCTGACGAATCTTCGACATGTCGAATCTTCGGTATTGACTCCCGCTGGACGCGGATTTATATTGCCCGGAACAATTGTAGGTCCCGTTTTTTTGGCGCTGGGTGAGTTATCGACGACTGAGATCTCACGTCTGTTGATATCTTCCAGACCGGTGACTCTGGAATTTGGTTGTTCGGCTAAGTTTGCGCGGAGGTCGAAACCATGGAGTTCTCGCGCCGTACTTTCCTTAAGAGCACGATCGCTGGAGGAGTGGGTCTATCCGCATTGGGATTTGATCTGACTCCGGTTTATGCTCAAACTCAGAACCTGAAAATAGCGCGCGCCAGCGAAACCCGGAGCACCTGTCCGTATTGCTCCGTCAGTTGCGGTGTCATTATTTACACGCTCGGCGACAAGGCAAAGAATGCCATCCCACAGGTGGTGCACGTCGAAGGTGATCCCGACCATCCTATCAATCGCGGGACGCTCTGTCCTAAGGGCTCGTCACTCGAACAGGACATCCTGAATGATCGGCGGCTGCTCAAGCCGCAGGTACGGCGGCCGGGAGGTACCGATTGGGAAGACATTTCCTGGGAGCAGGCGTACACCGAGATCGCGCAGAAGATCAAGAAGACGCGCGACGACACATTCGTGGAAAAAGATGCGTCGGGCAAGACCGTCAATCGCTGCGAAGGCATCGCCTGGAGCGGCGGCTGTACCGATACCAACGAGTTCAATTATCTGGTCGTCAAAAGCATGCGCAGCCTGGGGGTCTGCTACCTGGAAAACCAGGCCCGGGTTTGACACGGGCCTACGGTCTCCAGTTTGGGGCCAACATTCGGACGCGGGGCGATGACCAATGGCTGGATCGACATCAAGAATACCGACATGATGTTGATCATGGGTGGAAATCCAGCCGAAAACCATCCCTGTGGCTTCAAATGGGCGATTGAAGCCAAGATCCACCGCAACGCAAAGACGATCGTGGTCGATCCGCGCCTCACGCGGACAGCCGCGACCGCCGACATGTATCTGCAAATTCGTGCGGGCGCCGACATTGCTTTCCTTGGCGGCGTGATCAACTACGCCATTCAGAACAACCGCATTGCCCACGACTATCTGGTCAATTACACCAATGCGGCGTTCATCATTAAAGACGGATTCAAGCTTCCAGATGACGGGCTGTACTCCGGTTTCGATTCCGAGAAACAGGTCTACGATAAGGCCACATGGAACTACGAGGAAGGCGGAGATCTGACGGGGAAGCCGGTCATGCCCACTCCTGCTTCGCAGCAGCCACCCTCGCCGCATTCTACGAGCCCCGCCAAAGAGGGCCAGCCCAAACAGGAAGGACAGGGATATCAAGGAGCAAGTCCGGCGGGAGCAAAGGGCGGAGCCGCCCCAGCGCCCATGTTGCCGCCCAAGATTGCTTTTGACCTTTCTTTGCAGCATCCTCGCTGCGTCTTCCAACTTCTCAAGAAACAGTACGAGCGTTACACGCCGGAGATGGTCGAGCGCATTACTGGAATCCCAAAAGACCAGTTCGTGAAAGCGGCCGATCTGTACACTTCGGTTCGCAAAGACGGAGATATGAAAAAGGTGTCGACCATCATCTATGCGGTGGGTTGGACCCAGCATAGTTTCGGCACCCAGATTATCCGCACCGCGGCAATGCTTCAGTTGCTGATGGGGAACGTTGGCCGCGCCGGCGGCGGCGTGAACGCGCTGCGCGGACATTCGAACATTCAGGGCGCTACGGACATGGCGGGGATTTTCGATGTGCTGCCGGGATATTTGAAGATGCCAAATCCGACTGACATTGATCTTGCCACCTACCTCAAGCGCACCACTCCAACGCCGTCGAAGCCCGACCCTTGGGACTCGTTTAACTACTGGTCGAACACGTCGAAATTTGTGGTCTCGATGCTGAAAGCGCTATATGGTCCCGCGGCGACGAAGGAAAATGACTGGGCGTTCAACTATCTGCCCAAGATCGATCGCAATTATTCCTGGGTAAACATCTGGAACGACATGTACGAAGGCAAGGTGAAAGGCCTGTTTGCCTTCGGCATGAATGGAGTAATGATCGGTCCCGACTCGGAGAAGAACATTAATGCTCTGAAAAAGGCCGACTGGCTGGTGGTCTGCGAGATTTATCCGGACGAAACCAGCGAATTCTGGCGGGCACCTGGCATCTCTGCCGAAGAACAGAAGAAGATTAATACCACTGTGTATCGCTTGCCGGGCGCGGGTTTTGCCGAGAAAGACGGATCGTTCACCAATTCCGCGCGCTGGTTGCAGTGGAAACAGACCGCCCTTCCGCCGCCAGGGCAAGCGCGTCTGGATCAGGACATTCTGGCGACGATCTTCCTGAAGGTTCGCGAGCTCTACAAGAACGAGGGAGGCAAGTTTCCGGATCCGATTCTTAATGCGACGTTCGCCTATACCACGCCCTACACTCCGTCATTGGCAGAAGTCGCAAAGGAGATCAATGGCAAGGCCCTCGCCGATCTCACCGACCCGAAGACGAACGTAACCATCAAAGCGGGGCAGCAGCTTCCGGGCTTTGCCTGGCTCAAGGACGACGGTACGACTTCGTCCGGGAACTGGATCTATTGCGGCTCTTGGACGGAGGCTGGCGGACTGATCCAACGGCGGGGAACCGAAGATCCGTCGGGCCTTGGAGTCTATCCGAACTGGGGTTGGTCGTGGCCGATGAACCGGCGCGTACTTTACAACCGCGCCTCATGCGACGTGAACGGCAAGCCCTGGGACCCGCCTCGACGCCAAGTGTGGTGGGATGAGGCGAAACAATCCTGGGCGGGAGTCGACGTGCCCGACTTCAAAGCCGATTCGCCACCCAAAGATCACATGGGGCCTTTCATCATGAATCCCGAGGGCATCGGCCGTCTGTTCGTGCCGCTCGGCGCGATGGCAGACGGGCCGTTTCCCGAATTTTATGAACCGATCGAGAGCCCAATCGCGAATCCGCTCCACCCGGGCCAGTCCACGAATCCGGTAGTAAAGAAATACAAAACCGATATGGATAAGTACGGCAGCGTGGACCAGGGCTTCAACGTGATCTGCACCACGTACCGATTGACCGAGCACTATCACTATTGGACGAAGAACAATCCTATGAACGTGCAGCTGGTGCCCGAGCCATTCGTGGAAGTGCCCGCAGAATTGGCAGATCGGATGGGCATTTCTGGCGGAGAGAAAATCAGAGTCACGAGCGCTCGAAGCCAATACATTGCCAAAGCCATGGTCACGCGGCGCATTCGTCCGATGAAGATTGACGGCAAAGAGATGTTCCAGATTGGTATTCCCATTCACTGGGGGTTCCGCGGCATTGCCGAAGATGAAGGCAAGACCGCGAAAACTCTGGCGAATCAGCTGACTCCCACGGTGGTCGATCCGAATGCGTTCACCCCGGAGTTCAAAGGATTTCTGGTGAAGATCGAAAAAGCATAGTGCAGCTGAGAGCTAACAGCTAACATGAGCGATCGTAAGACACTACAGATCAAGCAAATCTCGGGACACTCCGGGCCCGCACCTGGTTTCGACGTACAACGCGATCCTGAAGTCTGCAAGCTGATCGATACCACGATTTGTATCGGCTGCAAGGCGTGCGAAGTCGCTTGCGTCGAGTGGAACGACATGCCGTTCAGTCCCACTACGTTCGACAATACCTACCAGACCATGCCTCAGACCCGGTGGAATTTCTGGAACCTGATCAAGTTCAACGAACACCAGCGGGAAGACGGAACCGTGCAGTGGCTCATGCGCAAGGACCAGTGTATGCACTGCGCTGATCCAGGCTGCCTGCGCGCCTGCCCGGCGGACGGCGCCATCGTGCAGTACACCAACGGCATTGTCGATTTCCAACAGGAAAACTGCATCGGCTGCGAGTTCTGCGTCTCGGGATGCCCTTATGACATTCCCAAATTCAATCCCGCGACGAAAAAAGTTTACAAGTGTACGTTGTGCTCCGACCGTGTTGGCGGAGGTCTGGAGCCAGCTTGCATCAAGGCGTGCCCTACCGGCTGCCTGAAGTTTGGCACCAAGGAGGACATGAAGTTCATTGCAGAAGAGCGAGCCAAGCAGCTCCGCGAAAACTTCGGATTTGAGCAAGCGGGTGTGTACGACCCGCAATCGATCGGCGGCACGCACGTCGTTTACGTTTTGCATGATGCCGAGAATCCTGAGCGCTACGGTGGCTTGCCCAAGAATCCCGTGATTCCGTGGAGCTATACGGTCTGGAAGTGGTTATTCAAGCCGGTGCTGGGGACGTTCGCTCTATTTGGGTTAGTGGGAGTCCTGCTCCACTATGTGACGGTTGGACCGCGCCGCCCGCAACCGGAGCCCCCGCTTAAGAAACCGATACCGGGGAAGGAGATCTGATGTCCACTGCGATAGAACGCTTCGACGAGAAGGCGCGCGATGCCTTCGACCGGATTGGGCAAAACGAAGTTTACGAAGGCGAGCTGCTGCGGCATCGTGTTTACACGCGCTTTCTGCATTGGATGGTTGCTCTCTTCTTTTTCCTCGCGCTCTTCACAGGTTTTAGTATTTATCTGCCTTGGCTTTTCCGCTGGTTCACGCCGATCTTCGGTGGCGGACCGCTTAGCCGCGAAATGCATCCCTGGTTCGGAGTGGGATTCGTGGTTTTCTTCGGGCTGCAAATGCTGAATTGGATCCGGCCGATGACTTGGACTGCGGCCGACACAAGGTGGATTCGCAATCTCCGAAACATCGCCGGCGGTAAAGAAAAACTCGATCCTCCGGACACTGGCTTCTTCAACGGCGGACAGAAAGCGCAATTCTGGGAGATTGTCGCTGGGTCCGTGGTCTTTGTGATCACCGGGATCATTCTTTGGAAGGGCGCGCGGACGTTTGGACGCTGGCCTGTCGCGATCAGCTACGTGCTGCACGATATTTCCGCCGTGATCATGCTGGGCGGAATTTTTATTCACATTTACCTCAGCACAATCGGCGAACCGGGCACCTTTCAAGCCATGATCCGTGGCGCGGTGAGTGAGGCTTGGGCCTGGACCTTCCATCCCGCCTGGTTCAAGGAAGTCACGGGCCGCGATCCTCGGCAAGCGTATACGGCGGCTCGGAACGCCCATAAAAAATAGCCAAACCCCAGCATCGCCTCGCTCGATAATCAAGAAATGAGAGTTTCTCCCTGGCAGCAGCGGATCAAGCGAGCTGAATATTTGGCAAGACAGCATTCGTCTGTGGCTGAAATTCTTCGATTCTACGCGGAGATCGCCCGCTTCCAGGAACAGTTTTACTGCCGGCTGGAGGCCGCGGGGGACCGTCCTTCCGAAGCTGCCCGGTCCGAACAGAGCTTTGGTCCTCCGGAGTCGCCGGAACTCATCGGCAGCTTCGGGCCGTTTCTGTCGCTGGTTGAAAAGCTGGGTCCGGCGCCACTTGCAACCTTGGCGGGGGATCTGCAGCAGTCTTCGGCCGAGTCATGGTCCGAACTACTGGATGCCAGCTGGAGCGAGCCCGAATCCTCCGCAGAACTAGCGGAGAAATTTCTGGCATGTGCATTTCTTCAGCCCTACGCCGAATTCGTACGCTCACGGCTCGCTATGAAATCTGACGGGCACATGCGTTCCCGTTGCCCGTTTTGCAATCGCAAGCCGGGCTTGGGCGTATTCCGCCAGCAAGGGGACGGAGCGCGGCGATCGTTGATGTGTTCATTTTGTCTGGAAGAGTGGGAATTTCGACGAATTCTGTGTCCCGGCTGCGGGGAGGAAAACAACGCAAGTCTGCCGGTCTATAGCGCGAGTGATTTCGATTACATCCGGGTGGAGTGCTGCGACACTTGCCACGTGTATCTCAAAGCGGTGGATCTCACCAAGAATGGCCGGGCCGAGCCAATTGTGGATGAGATGGCCGCAGCCGCGCTCGATCTGTGGGCGCAAGAGCATGGGTATTCGAAGCTGCAGCGGAATCTGATGGGGATGTGAGTCGTGGGATCGAGAACCGGGGGCTGACCAGTTTGCAGCAATGTGGAATCGGTGATCTCGTTCCGTATGAAAAGTGTTTCACACTGTCGAGATCAGGCAGGGTGGGTGTATGATCAGTGCCATTTTTGAGGCAGGAAAGAAACTTAAGTCAGAATGAGTGCAGATAAGCGCTGATCTCAACAAATAAGGACGGATGGGGAACATGGAAGATATCTTCGAATACGCCAAAAAATGCGTGGATAACAAAGGCGTGGCGGCCAGAATTGGCCACTCGGCGAAGCTGCATAGTGTACGGAGCGCCGTCTCTTCGAAAGGATCTTTTGGCAGCAAAGCCGGGAATCTCGTTGGTTCGGTCATTCGCGCGACGTTTCAGGCCATCCCCTTACCGGCGGTGGGCAGCTTGCTTGCCTCGGTGGAGGAAGCGGTGGAAAAAGCCATCAAGGGCGGCCTTCACCATCGATCGCTCAGCCAGGCTACCACCACGACAGACAAGGTAAAGTTCCAACTGAAGGAACTGAACGTTGAGGAGATGGACCGGTTCCGCTGGAAGGTGTCTGAATCGGTTACAGATCTCAATAAAGTCATGGCGGCTTTTAACACAAACCTCGCTAAAAAGAAGGCGGAGCATGCCACTTGCGATGCCTTCCTGGAAGCAGCAATGGCGGGGGAACAAGCCTCGCGCCGCATCAAAAAGCTCAAAGATTTGTGCTTGGCGATGCACGCCGCGATGTTCCTGACTATGAGTTGGCTTGAAGAGTGCGAAAACGGCCAGCCACTTCCCCAGTCGCAGGCCTTCGCGGCGGCTCCGGGGCGGAACTCATCCGCAGCGGACAGTGTTAACGGATTCAAAAACAAGTTAGCCGACACGTTGTGCACCCACATCGATGACGAAGATGATTCGCTCGATGACATGGCTAGTGATGCAGAGAGGGAGTTGTACATCGCTGACGCCCACGGCAAGTGCGATAAATGGTGCTATTTCCGAGAGGCTGGAAAAGTGGACAACTGGACAACCGCAAAAGATAGGGCGGCTTGGGTGGTCCGAAATCTGGCGCAACCCTTTGGGCCGGACAGCTTCAACAATAACCTCGGAAGCCTTTGGTAGAGTCTTTCGTACTTCCCATTGTTAAGGCAACCTAAGTGCTTCTCGCATACACACGACGGGCATTGGCGATTGTGGGGATAGTCCTCGCAGCAAAAATCATCGTGTACGTGAGGAGCACGATGACATTCCCGTCAAGCTCGTAGGTCCAACCGTGGTAACCGCACTGGATTCGTCCGGCGCGAAATGTCCTTCGGCGGCACCGCAGATGTCGCAAACAAGCAAAATGGGTGTACACTCATGGCCGCCGTTTGAATAAGAAGGAGATTCGTCTGCTCCGAACTGGTGTCCAGGGTGTACCATTCTGCTGTCGTCTTGGGAAGCGATTGAGTAAGCGGCCTTATCGTTAGGAATAGCTGTCGGGCAACTCAGGAACCTGTACATAATGCGCGCCGGGGCAGTGGCGCTTGATCGGCGCCCCAATCCTCGCATCAGGTTTCCATGAGCAACGAGGAGGAATCGTGCTACTTAGTCTGAAAACACCGGTCCTGCCATATGTTGCCAGCAAACAAGTTCTCGGTGTCGCCCTTTTTCTGTTCATGTGTCTAACCTCAGGGATCTCGCAAAAGACACAACAAGACAACAGTAATCCGCCGAAATATGACCTTCACACAGAGACGAAGACCAAAGGGGTGGTATCGGAAATGAAACTGGAGTCTTTTGGACCAAGGAAAGACTTCACCACGCTGATCGTCAAGAGCGGAGATGACACTGTCCAAATCTACGTATGCCCCAAGCCATTTCAGGAGGAGATGGGCATAAGTTTCAACAAGGGAGACGAAATCGCCGTCACCGGTTCAAAGGTTAAGCAGGAAGCCTCGGACGTGATCCTTGCTCGAGAGCTTGTAAAGGGCACGGATACACTTATGTTCCGCGACGATAAAGGCCAGCCTGTCTGGGATTGGCGCACGGGTAAATGAATCACATGGGCTAGGAACGTGTGACGAACTTTCCGACACCGGATAGCTGCCGATTGACTTAACAAAACGGGGATCACGCTGATGCTTGGGAGAGGAGTTCCATTTCACATGTAAAGGAGTCACGACATGCAACGACCAAAACTCGTTCATCCGCTGCAAAACCTCACCGGAATGCTTTTTCCAGTCCGCGTCCAGGGAGTAAGCCTCCCCGGCCTTCGAGTTGGCACCGCGGCTCGCTCAATCTTGCAGCAAGCTTGTTTCGCCGGTCTGCTCTGTGCAGCGGCGACGATCGCGACGTCTGCGCAGACCATCACGACATTCAACGCCCCCGGCGCAGGCACGGGCACCAGTCAGGGAACTGAGTGTTATGGTATCAACACTGCAGGGACGATCGCGGGGTTATACCGTGATGCAAAAAATGTGTATCACGGCTTCGTGCGCACCGCCAGCGGCGTAATAACCACATTCAACGCTCCCGGCGCAGGCACAGCCGCCCTTCAAGGCACCGCCTCCGGAGCCATCAACACGGCCGGAACGATTGCGGGATATTACCGTGACGCAAAAAATGTTTTTCACGGCTTCGTACGCAGTGCGAGCGGCACAATAACCACATTCAGCGTCTCCGGCGCCGGCACAGCCGCGAGTGAGGGTACCTTCGCCGTTGCCATCAATACGGCCGGAACGATCGCGGGATATTACATCGACGCACACGGTGTGTATCACGGCTTCGAGCGCGCTGTGAATGGCACGATTACTGCATTCAATGCTTCCGGCGCGGGTACAGGTTCGGGTGAGGGCACCACCGCCGTGGGTATTAGCAGCTCGGGGGAAATCGCGGGGTATTACAAGACTGCGAGCGCAGTTATTTACGGCTACTCGCGAGCCGCCAATGGCACGATCACCAAATTCCAAGCGGATGCGAGCACGACCTACGGTGTGGGTATCAACACGGCGGGAAACATCACCGGGAATTATGTGACCCATAGTGGTCGCGCTGGCTTCCTGCGCGTGGCTAGCGGCACGATCACAACCTTGGAGGTTTCCGGCGCAGCTTCAACCTTTCCTTGGGCCATCAACACTGCAGGCACGATCGCGGGAGATTACAGCACCAGCAACGATGTTGGGTACCACGGCTTCTCACGTGCGACCAATGGCAAGATTACGACCTTCGAGGCTCCGGGCGCCGGCACGGGCGAAGCAGAGGGAACCTTTGCCTACGCAATCAATACGGCAGGAGATATCACGGGAACCTACAGGGACGCAAAGGGTGTGTTCCACGGCTATGTACGGACGCCGTGAGTCCTGCGCCCGGCTCCAGTTTTGCTCAGACAGACAAGATAGCGCTCCCCCCGCAAACGATCCGCTCGCGCTTCGGCTGAAACAGGTTTACGGTTAAGTTTCGAGCACTCGCGAGTCCCGCGGCGCGAGGTGTGCATCGACCTCGTCCCAAATCCTGGTGCCGTGGGTCTCCCGCAGCGCAATGGCACCCACAATAAAAGTAATGGCGGCTACCGCAATCGGGTAGTAGAGTCCAGCATAGATCTTTCCGGTGGCGGCGCAGATCGAGAGCCCAATCAGCGGCAACAATCCTCCGAAGATCCCATTGCCAATGTGGTAGGGCAAAGACAGCGAGGTGTAACGAACGTTTGCCGGAAAGGCTTCCACCAGATAGGCGGCGACCGGTCCGTAGACCATCCCTACATAGATCATCTGAATGAGCACCAGCAAAATAAGTTTGCCGCTGTCTGGATGTGGTGCTTCCGGCGCGACAGCCAGAGCGCCGCTTGCGTCGCTGGTCATGGGGGTGAGATTGATGGCCCCAGTCACCGGATTACGTGTGGATTTGACCGTGATAACGTTATTGCCCGCGGCCCGCTCCATGGCGTGGTAAATCGGAATGTAGGTAAGCGCTGCCAGAAGACAGCCAGCCAAAATAATTTTTTTGCGTCCGATTTTGTCGGAGAGCGCCCCAAAGATTACAAGAGCAGGCATGCCCAAGGCCAGGGCCCCCGCCATCACGATGTTGGCTCGCTGCGGATTTACCTTCAAAATCGTCTGCAGATAGAAGAGAGCATAGAACTCTCCCGTATAAGCCACCACTCCTTGTCCAGCAGTCAGGCCAAATAGACAAAGCAATACTTGTTTCAGATTCTGCCACTTGGTGAAGGCATCCGTGAGCGGTTGAGCCGAAGCTTTTCCGCTGGCCTTGATGTGCACGAAAATAGGCGACTCCCGCAATTTCATACGGATGTAAAGAGAGATACCGACGAGAAAAAAAGAAACCAGAAACGGGATTCGCCAGCCCCACTGGTTGAATGCGGCACCGGTCATGGCAAACTGCGTCGCCAGGATCACGAGCAAAGAAACGAGAAACCCTAAAATCGCAGTGACCTGGATAAAGCTGGTGTAGAGCCCGCGTTGCCGGTCGGAAACGTGTTCGGCCACGTACACGGCCGCCCCTCCATATTCGCCGCCAAGAGCCAGGCCTTGCAGTACCCGCAGCAGGATCAAGGTGATCGGAGAAAGCCAGCCCGCCGTGGCAAACGTGGGCATCAGGCCAATCACGAACGTGGCGCCCCCCATGATGCTTAGAGTCACGAGAAAGGCGTACTTGCGACCAACGAGATCGCCAATCCGCCCGAAGAAGAGCGCACCGAATGGCCGGACGGCGAATCCGACCGCAAAAGTCGCGAGATACGCAATCAGGGCGTAGGTGTTGTTACCCGGAGGATAGAACTTCTGAGAGAGTACTGAGATCAGGCTGCCGAAGATAAAAAAGTCGTACCACTCGATCATCGTGCCCAGCGAGGCGGCCACGATAACCAGCGGCAGGCTGCTGTGCTGCGGTTTGGAGTCATAGCTGGGTACGAGTTCCTCGACCATGCGGTAGCCTTCTGGACGCAGATGAAGTCAAGGGCCGATTAGCAGAGCGTCCGCAATTGCGCACCCGGCATGAGCCACTCCATAGTGGTGCCGAGGGTAGCACATTTTAAGCTGATGGACCAGTTAAGCTGATGAACCTGTCGTTAGCACATGATATGTCCGGTTGAGATAGCAAGTGATCTGTCCGCTTTGCAGGCGGCGAGGGTAGGAGAGCATGGAGGGCATGCTCTCTTACACACAGGCCGCGATGGAGCGGACGATGAAG
>JBAVZU010000032.1:0-7018 GCA_049588915.1 Candidatus Sulfotelmatobacter sp. | reverse complement strand
CTCCTGATCGCGTCGGCGACTCCGTCGAAAACGATTGCGTTCTTTAAATAGACCTGGTCGCCTTTCGTGCCGCGTTCCTCATCCGTAGCAGGTGTCAGAATCGAAATCACATCTTCCCAGCTCAGTCTATCCGCCATCTTAAGTATCTCGGCCCAGATCGGATTGTTCTTCACGTCCGGCAACGAAAGCCGTTCTCTGGTCCGCAGCAGACGCGTCAATTGCTGGATCAGGGACTCGCAGACGTCCGCAAGGTTCTGTTGTTTCTGCGCCCACTCCAGCAAGTGTACGGCGCGACGCAGACGGAAACTGAAGTCGAACTCTGTGAAGAAATCGGTCTCGAACTTTGTGTCTTTATCCCCGTTCGGGCTGTAATGTTTGCCTCGCCACGCCATCACCAGGTAACGCACCGCCAGGAAGAGGTCTTGCGATCCTGTTGACTGGCGTAGGCCGGAGACGATCTGGGCAAGATCGTCTGTCGAATCCAGCAGGCGAACTTTGTGATATGAGGCGTACGCAAGTCCGAACTTCGCCGTCAGATGTCGGAAGCTCCTTCCGGTTGTGCCTCCAACTTCTTCGCCGTATTCTTCAGCCTTGAAACCTGCAGTGGCATGGGGATTTTCGTTCACTAAGTTCTGCAAGGAGCGTAATCGGTTCTGCGTACCGTTGGAACGGCCGACGCGATCGATCTCCTGCCGGATTGTCTGGTAGCGTGGCAGGCTGCTCGCCGCGGCCAGCGCGTTTTCCACAACATCGAAATGCGCTCGTTCTCCTTCGTCCGAAACCAGTTCGGGGAACGGATCCAAGTAAAGCAGCTTGCGGCAGTGTCGCAGCTTCATTGCGCGGAATGTCATGGCATCGATTGCATGCCTGAAAGGCTTGTTATCGAGATAGCCCCCATCCGCCAATTCCCGTTCATCGAAGTCGACGCTTGTCGTCAAATACACCAGCGGCTCCGGCGGAACCCATCCGAAGAACCTGCGGTATTCCTCTCGGTGCGCTTGATACGCGTCATTGCCGATCACGTCTCGGATTTTCGATAGCTTCATCGGCTCAAACGCCACCGGGAACGATGACGTACAGCGCGCCGCGAATGCAAGCATCGCATCGAACCGGCCTTGGAAATCGTTTCGTGCCAGTTGATTGAGCTCTTTGTCGAGTTCCGCGCACTGTTTGCCGCTAGATCGGTTCAGCTCGGTGTGGTCGTACCGGAAATTGAAACACCCCTTGTGGATCTTTTCCAGGACCGCCATGTCAGCCAATCGAATCGGGACAGCTACGCCGTTCAGGTCGGTGGTGGTCACGAACAGGTCCAGTTTTTCCGGCGTATAGCAGTCCGCGGGATCTTTCACCTCGACTTCCATATTCCTGAATGCCTGAAATAGCTGCTCATACATCCACTCGCTCTTCAGCAGCGACCGCTTCGGCTCGAGCGGCCCCCCGTGTTGAGCAGCTTGTTCATATTGGCCGTATCAAGCCAGGTCTGGCGTAACTGGTCCAGATCCCGTGAGCGTTGCGCGAGCGCCTTCGCTAGAAAAATGGCATTGATTCCGCCCGCGGATGTGCCCGAGAGGATGTCAATCACGAACCTCGTCTTGCAGCGTTTTCTCTTGTCGGCCGGATCGGTCGGGCGCAATTGCTCGCTCAACTCGCGGTATATCTGGATGACCTCGTCCACCTTCCCGAATCTGTCCCTTAGGTCCGCGCCGGAAGTTGCTCGTACCAGCCGCAACAACTCCTGCGCTACTCCGTGAATGTAGATAGCCAACGACACGCCGCCATACATCACGACGGCAAAACGAATCTCCTGTTCGTAGTCGTGGGATGGGAGAGGGCGGTCGTTAGTTTTCCCCCACGTTTCCGCAATAAGATGAGCGCCTCGTGCCGAGGCCTCTTTTGTCTCATCCGACTGCGATGTCTTGTCTGTTTCCACGCTGGCCTCCGCCAAGCATCCGTGACGCGTTGCCGATTATGGGTGCCTATCCGCCCGCAACGGACAAATGAGGGAAGATATCCATACCAGCGCTACGGCTTATAATTCACCGTTTATAGTGCAGTATCGCCCTTGATCGCCTGCCCATCTTTGTCCGTTCCGCTTACTTGAAAAGTCAACTTGGCGCCGTTCGGGATGGCGTTCTTTATCCGCATTGTGAAGTAGTAGGTCTTGGCGTCGCTCGTCTTGCTCGTGTCCGGAACAGGCGCTTCGAGATCGCTCACAGGAGCCTTTTCCATCGGACGTCACCACCTGCGTCACCTGCAGGTTTCGCTTTGTCAAGCTTACTACCTGTCGCGGTCCCATTAAGGGTTGAGCCGCTTTTCCAGGTGGCAGCGTCACCTTCGTTTTCGAACTTGACTCCGCCGGAGATGCTAGGTGTCCCTGCTGCTGCCGTCGCGCTCGGAACGTACGTGACGTTCTGCACGTAATCCATGCTCTTGACGGGCGTCTTCTTCGTGTCTTTCGGATCTCTTTCGGATCTGTCTTCGTGACGTCGATATGTAATTTGCTTGCCGTTGGGAATCTTTGCCGTCCATTTGAGCTGGAAGTGCAGCCGAGTGTCGGTGGAGTCATCGGTTACCACCACGATTTTCTTCGGATCGAGGTAGCTCGCCAATCTTAATATCGCTGCTTCCAGGGGAAGGGTCGATACTGGTTATTTCGGGAGTAGCGTTGGTGAGAAAGCTGCCATTGATCACGACTGTCGATCGGTGTGTCCGTCGTCTCCCAGGGATGCCTTCTCGTCGTTCCCATTGCCGAATGTGATGTCGTCGATCTTTCCAGGTACCGTGGTTATATCTACGGTCATGGTGCCCTGTACCATGGCTGGAGTTGAGACTGATGCTGCGAACCAGCCTTCTGAATAGGAATGGCCGCATTGCATGCATTCGGCAGATTCTTACAACTTTCGCTCTTGATTTGTCCGCTTTCGCTCTTCATTTGTTCGCCGGCTCCGTTATCGGGCGGAACAGGACAAGTGCAGTCCATCATGAGAAGCTGTATCATCTTTTGGTCACGTTGACGTTGTGGGTCGTTAGAACCTGAGTCGTTAGAGCTTGCGTCGTTGGAGCTTGAGTCCTTAGAGCTTCCCGGACAAATCTTCGTTTTGTCTTGCTGTTGGATCTCTGGCCTGGCCTCGCATGCATTGTCCGCCACGTCCTCGATGAGATTCTTAACGTCGTTAACATCGGACTTAGACAGGTGCGACCATGGTTTCCAGGAGCTTCCTATGTGCGGGTCGATAAACAGCTGAGGCGGAGCCAAAAAGACTGCCGGCGCTTTAAGAAAAATCTTGCCGATTCCGGGTGTGAGAAATCTTTCGACTGGAAAGAACGCGTAGATCAGGTCCGCGCTTCCCTTGGCAATGATCTTGTTGGTCTGGAAGCCGAAGTCGCTCACCCGATTCAATTGCGGGATCGTGCTGTCCGGAAAGAGGACTTGTACGCCAGGAACAAACTGGCCGTTGTAGGCACCCACGTATTTCACCGCCTCTGTGCTATGGAAAGCTGGGATCGCCGACCCCACGGTCCCCACCAGTATGGCGGCGCGAATCAATCCGTTGCGCCAAGTCCAGTTTGCTGCATCCTGTAATTCGCCTCGAATGACTCGGGATTCAACGCTGGCAACTTGACTCGGACAGTTTGCGACCTGCGCGTTAACCGTCGAAGCTGCACAAGAGCTAGTCCCGGGAGCCAATCCACCGCTCAAGGCCCAGTTGGAGTAATCGAGAAAGGCCGAATGCAAGACGAAGGCGGCGTCTTTGCTTTGATTGTCGATGGTGATTTGCACCACTGCGTAGTGGTCGGCAATCTCCTTGCTGAACACCTTTCTTGTTTGTTTGTAGGGCAAAAATACCGCTTGAATCGTGACGTTGTCTTTGACGTTGGTCGATCCGTTCAGCGCGACACCGGCGGCTGCATCGGCTTTGTCTGCGTTCTTCTTTGCCGTGTCGGCCAGCGCCGCTGTCATGCCCGCTGCCGAGTTGGCGACATCGCCCGCGCTGTTTGCCGCGGCAGCTGCGCTTCCAGCCGCGTCGGCGTTTCCTTTGCTAGCACTGACGGCGCTGCCTGCCTGGTTTGCCGAATCCGATGCCTTCTGCGCTGCGTCCGATGCCTTCTGTGCTGCGTCCGATGCCTTCTGTGCTGCGTCCGATGCCCTCTGCGCCGCGTCCAAAGCCTTTTGCACTGGGTCCGCAGCCGTTTGCGCCGCTCCCTGCGGCGCCCCTTGGTCCGTAGCGGTTGTACCCGCCGCCTGTGGCGCACCCATGGCCCAACTGCACGAGATTCCGATAAGCGTCGACACCAAGGCGCCTCGCATCAGTGTCACAGTCCGGTTGTTTCTCACGTTTCACCGCCGGCGTCCGGATCGAATTCGGCACTTCAGGTGCATCAAGAAATCTAGAGATACACCCGCACGTATCCCAACGGAGCGCCATCATAAAGAGAGTTGTCCCGGGGAAGTCGGTAAGCAGAAGGCACCTGGGCGAGAAGCCGGCTCAACGCTTCACCTTCGCCTCCACGACAAGCACTGAAAAAATAGACAGCGAAGCCAATCTTGTCAAGCTAATTCCGAAAATTTGTTGCTCCGCAATGACGTAAGGAGTTTGTGTCGTGCGAAGCCAGACCTGACCTGGACTCTCGAAAAACGTGTTCTCAAAAATCCTATTTCGCGCGAAGGGAATTGCCAAGCATTGTCGTTTTATAACGTGGGGACGGTCGCTTGATCCGTAAAGGATTCAAAAGCAAAGGATGGGCAAATGGCCTGACGGGTTGTTCTGAAAACCCCTATTTACACGCGTTCGACTGATCTGACCAATCTTGTGCCAGACTTTTGGGTCGTTTAGTGGATGAACGTATGGCAGACTTTAGCGACGGACCAGGCATGCAGTTGGCTGTTCTCGCCCCAAGCGAAGAGCACCTGGCCGCGGGTGGAGCTCATGTACTGCACCGGAGTCATGTGCATGTGGCGCGTTTTGCCCCAGGGAAAGAAGTTCAGCGTGGTGGGATCCTGGGGACAGGAGTCGACGGGGCCGGGGTCTTCGGTGAGCCAGACGGGTGGTGTGGCGAGCTTGGCGCAGTTCGTTTTGGCGTTGCCGAAGTCGGTCGGGGTGGTGTTGCCGAGGCCTGCGATTTTGGTGACGTAGGCGATGCCATCTTTGCCGCTGACGACGTAGAAGCCATAGCTCTCGAGCAGCGCCCCCTGCGCGGAGCCGAGATCTTCATCCCACCACGCGCCGGGCGTGGCGATACGGGGATAGAACAGACGAACGGCTTTGCCCTGGGCGTTCTTCGTCTTCACCACCCGCGCGTGTTTCATGGAGGGGCTCATGGCGGCATTGACGGGCGGACGGCTTCAGACGGCGCGCTGATGCCCGCAGGTTTGGTCGCCGCTGGTGACGTCGGGCCGGGGTAGCCGCCGGGCGAGCGCGCTGTATCGAGGTAGGGCGTGAACCAGCTAACGATTGTGAGAGAAGCGGGCGTCTGGCCGGAGGGCGGCGTGTACTGGATTTTTAGGATCGATTCGGCGAAGTTGTTGATGCCGTCGAAGGAGCCGTTGCCGGTGACGGCGTAAAGATAGCCCTGCGAATCGGCGGCGAGACCCTGGCCTGCCATCCATATGCCGCCGCCGAATCCCTGCGTGGTGGGTAGCGCCGCCGTGACCTGGTTGGTGGCAACGTCGTAGGCCAGGACCCAGCCTGCGGCGCCGGTGCCCAGCTCCTGAATGGTTCCGGAGGCGAAGAAGATGGTCTTGCGTCCGTTGATGTTCGTCATGACCAGCGAGCTGCGTTGCTTGCGCATGTAGGCTGACCAAGTTTGCGTGCCGTTGGTGCCGTCGATGAGGACGGGAGCGACGGCCGGGGTTCCGTCCTTCACGTTGAGGACGTACATATAGTGCTTGCCTTTTTGCGGCGTGCCGTCGGGCGAGTTCCAGGCCACGAGGTAGAAGAGCGAAGTATCGCGGTCGACGACGCCGGTGGAGAGGACGCCCCAATACTGGTTGATCTGGTAACAGTCGATGGTTTGATTGGCCCCGGGACACATGGCCCCGGGGCCGTTGGGGCCAAGGGAGTCGCTGCCGGTGATGGGTGTGCCGAGGGGTGGGGTTTGCCAGAGCCCGATGCCGGTGGTGGCGTCGACGCCGCGGACGACGTTTGCCATCGAGGGCAGGATCATGACGTCGTGCGTGGTGCCGTTGGCCAGCCTGACGCTGGGCAGGATGAGGGGCTGTGACTCCACGCCGCGCGCGTCGCCGATGACGGGGATGGTGGTGATGTAGGTGATGCCCTGGGTTTTGACGTTGGCCTGGGTGAGTACGGTTTCCTGCTGGTTCCATCCCGAGCGGTGGTTATCCCATGCGCGGGTGAGCAGCGGGGCCATGGTGGACTGCGCGGGCGCGAATGCGGCGAAGGCGAGGACCGAGAGCAGTGCGATGTGGGTCTTCATGGATCCTCCCGAGATGATCCGGTGGGGCGGATTCTTTCTTTGGTGCTGGGTTGAAATCGAACCTAGGGATTGAAGATGTTTCACGGTAGCACGGGGCGGTTGGCAAGGCAACCGCCCCGCCTCCCGGTGTCGGTAGCACATGATATGTCCGGTTGAGATAGCAGATGATATGTCCGCTTTGCGGGCGGTGAGGATGGGAGACCATGCGGAGCATGGAAGCTTATCCGAGGGCCGCGATGGAGCGGGCGATGAAAGTACAGGACGTGATGTTGCAGGCGATGGCGAAGAAGATCACATGGTGGCAGGCGGCGGAGATTCTGGGCATCAGCGACCGGCACATGCGTCGGATTCGGGAACGCTACGTAGAACAGGGCTACAACGGATTGCTGGACCGGCGGCGGGGAAAGCCCTCGCGTCGCCGGGTTCCGGTGGCGACGGTGGAGAAAGTGTTCGGGTTGTACCGGGAAAAGTATTTCGATCTGAACGTGCAGCACTTTCACGAGAAGTTGCAGGCCGAGCACGGGATCGAACTGAGTTACACCTGGGTGAAGCAGGCACTGCAGGGGGCGGGGCTGGTGGGGGG
>JBAVZU010000031.1:0-2983 GCA_049588915.1 Candidatus Sulfotelmatobacter sp. | reverse complement strand
ACCGCATTCTTCGTGCACGAGTCGCGGCGGAGATTGATCATTTGTGGATCAAGTCCACAGATTATCCAAAGCATGAAGTATCTCAGTCGATTTTTGAGGATGCTCTCGGACAGGGTAAGAAAGTTACAGTCACCTGTTCCGGACTTCCGAACCTGCCGGATCTGGCTTATACGCTTCAGGTCTATGAAGGGCGAGCTTTCGGCGTCATCGAAGCTGAGTTACAAAATCACACAGGCAAAGCGGTAACAATCCAAAGCATTCGAAGCGTCGAAGCCGTAGGTGAAAAAATCATCGATCTCGGCGGCATGCAGAACAGTGACCGAGTTTTATCGGACAGCTTCAGTGAGGACTGGCCTCCTCTCCAGATTTGCGACTTAGGAAAATCTCCTAAAGGGATGCACCGAGCCGTCGGCAGCCAACTTATCTACAACCGGAAGAGTCATGAGAGTCTGTTTATGGGAGCTCTCAACTCCGACCGCTTTCTCACTATCATTCATCTGCAGACTCAAACTTCACAGTCGCTTGGACCGGGTATCGCTTCGTTCACCATCGATTCAACTGGAACCACTGAGATCCAAGCAACCGACGAGGAATCCGGACTTAGAGACGGCCCCGCTGAGAACCTGATTGAGTTAAGCGTCCCGCTCCCGGCAGGCGAATCGCTCCATTCCGAGCGTGTGATGTTTGCCGCCGGCACCGACTATCATTTTCAGCTTGAAACTTACGGCGCCGTGATTCGGGAGCTTCATCATAGTCGCATCAGCGCTGATAACTTACTAGGATGGTGGAGTTGGACCGCCTTTTACACGAAAATCACGGAAGGCGCGGCACTCACGAATGCGCAGTGGCTCTCGGAGCACCTGAAGGCACTAGGCTACGATTACTTTCATTTCGACCTGGGTTACGCATACGCTCGCAGTGAATACACGACACCCAATGCCTCGCAATTTCCCCGCGGGATGTGGGACCTCACTCACCGCATCTGCCGTCTGGGTTTAAAGGTAGGCGTTTGGACCGCTCCTTTTGAAGTGGGCGAACGCGCATGGATTTACGAGCACCATAAAGAATGGCTGCTGCACAACGCACATGGCGATCCGATTTCCATTGGAAAAGCCGAAGAGGTAGAGGGCGAACGCCTGTTCGTTCTAGATGTGACTCATCCTGACGCTCAAGAATATCTTCGACAGACCTACCGCACGCTGGTTCGGGAATGGGGTGCGCGCTACATCAAGCTTGACTTCATGGATAATACTGCGATCGAAGCTTTTTATCATCGGCCCAATACAACCGCGCTGGAAGCGCAGCGCATTGGCCTCGAGATTATCCGCAAAGCCGTCGGCGACGACGTGCTACTCGATAAAGATGGAAGCCCGATGCTGAACCCCGTCGGCCTGGTCGATGAAGGCCGTCTATCGCAAGACACGGGTCATGCCTTTCTTCGCAGCAAGGAGGCTGCACCTGGCATCGCGGCTCGTTATTACATGCATCGCAAATTTTTCGTCGCTGACCCGGACGCATTCACTGTTTCCCGGCAACTACTCGAAGAACGAACCATTCAAGCTCCACTTACCTTGGACGAAGCTCAAGTCTCAATTACGTTGGCGGCGGTCTCCGGAGGCATGTTCGAAATCGGCGACGATCTCACGATCTTGGGGAGCGATCCGGAACGCCTGGAGTTAGTCAAGAATCCGGATCTGCTGGCAATGGCAACACTTGGGCGGACAGCGCTGCCTCTCGATCTTCTTACTTACACGGACCGGGATGAGCAGCCGAGTATTTTCTTGCTAAACGAAGATAGGCGTCAATCGATGTTGGCGGTGTTTAACTGGACGGAGCACCTGAGTTCTCACACGTTTGCTTTTTCGGACTTGAAGCTTGCCGTCGGCCATTCTTACAAATTATTTGACGCGCTCGCTCAAGATCGCCCGCTGACAATAGACGACGAAGTCCTGCGCCTGGAGAACCAGTCGCCCCACTCCGTCAAGCTGATCAAGATTATTGATACTTCCATACCCGCGGCGGAACCTTCTCTGACCTTCAAAGTTCCATCTCAAGCGAAGGTCGGCGAAGAGCTAGAACTCTCAAGCACTGTGGCTGGTGATGGAGTTCCCGCGCTCGCCTGCCATTGGAATTTCGGCGATGGAGTGGTAGCCGATGGGTCGATCCTCACTCATACTTATACCGCCGCCGGTAATTACATTGTGCATTTCACAGCTGAGGGTCTTGACGGTAAATCAGCGGAGAAAACGTTTTCCATTCAGGTCAGCGGATCGACCGTTTTTCCTGCTCCGCAGCGTTTTGAACCTCGTGAATAGTCTCGTTGTAAACGACTGGCAGCGAATTTATCGTCGTTGGGCGCGATGGACCTGTCAAGTCCCGCAGAGCAACCTTTAACACGTTGTAAGGAGTGACCACTACTTTCGCGAGTGAGGGTTATCTTGCTTCGGGGTTTGACGAGAAATGATTCGCACGAATGATGGACTGATACAGTAGGGACCGTATTGCACGCCCAGCAATGCATGCGCTACGTTTCCATGGGTCGCAGACCTTGGCGGTCATGGGTAGCGTCAGGTGGCTGACATTCGGACTCTTCACGACCGCTATGCTTCTCTCTTGCTCACCGTTTGTTTCCAGATTTGAAACCGCCATGCCATACATCCTATGCCTAAAACGCGTTTGTATTTCGAGTGTCCAAACTGTCATATGCAATACCTTTTGAAAAAGGGCGCACTGTACTATAGCAACGGAGCATACATTGAAAATGTTGCCGGCGCTCCTGAATGGCAGAGGTTGCTTTGTCCCTGCAGACCAGGAATCCCCCAAAAGTTCAAGCTAACCGAAACCACGCGGTTACACGTGTTCTCGAATGATGAACATGAGCGCACACACTTCTCGCCACAAAAAAAGAACCCCGGTCCCACCGCTGAACCTAGCAGGCTGCTGAAAAACTACTCCCCATCCACAGCCTGGTATGGTACGAGAA
>JBAVZU010000030.1:0-15563 GCA_049588915.1 Candidatus Sulfotelmatobacter sp. | reverse complement strand
CGACAAGACTTTCGATGTCAACGCTCGCGGTGTGTTCTTTGCAGTGCAAAAGGCCCTGCCCCTGATGAAAGAGGGCGGATCGATCATCGTGAATGGCTCCGGGGTCTGGCAGAAAGGTATCCCGATCTATCCAACCTATGGAGCAACCAAGGCGGCTCTACGCTCGTTCGTGCGCACATGGACAGCGGACTTCGCAGGCAAGGGAATCCGCACGAACATGATCAGTCCGGGTGCCATCGAGACGCCTATTCTCGAAGGTCAATTTGGCAAGAACACGGATGCGATGAAGGAACGGTTCAAGACCATGACTCCGATGGGGCGCATCGGGAAGCCTGAAGAGATTGCTTCGGCAGCGGTGTTCCTGGCCTCGGACGAGAGCAGCTACATTACGGGAATCGATTTGCCGGTCGATGGCGGAATTGGGGCCGTATAAGCAATTCTTCTACCGCTGAACCTCAACCCGACTTTCGCGCGACGCTATTGCGCCGCGCGAGGAGGATGCCGAATAGGCGGCACAAGCAGCCAAGGATTTCCTTAAGAGGTGATTTTATGAGTACGTCGAACACAATTTCAAAGATCGGCTTGCTTGCGGCCGATCGCTCTGCCGACGACAAGATCCCCGACGGAATTTTTCTGGTTCAGGTCCAGATTGTCCGATAAAGGAAGCCCCGCTCTGAGAGCGGGGCCTTCGATTTGAACTGGAAGGGTGACGACTATACGGAACACCTAGCGCTTGCCGCCGTGTCCGCCGCCACTGTGACCTCCACCGCTGCTGTGTCCACCGCTAGAATGTCCGCCGCCGGAAAATCCCCGGTTGCCTGCGTAGGCTCGGTTACCTGGAGTGCCCCCGTTAATGGCTGCCCCGCGATTGTCGGCGGAGCCATGGGATGCCCCCGCGTAACCTCGAGATGCGCCCGCATAACCATGACCTGCGGCTGAGCCAAACCCGTGCGCACCGCGATTCGCAAGTGAGTGCGCTCCGAATGCGCCATGCGCGGAAGAGAATCCTCGATAATTTCCGTGCACAAACGCGGCGTGGCTATAAAACGCTCCGCTACGGAAGGCATAAGGATGGCCGCCGAAGAAGATTCCACCGTGGAAGCCCCAGCCGATGCCCCATCCATGCCATCCCCAGCCGAAGCCGAAGAATGGCGAGACCGGGAAGCCCAAGCCGAACGAAATGTATGGGCCGCCAAATCCCCACCAGGGATAGAAGCCAGGCCACAGGCCTACGGGATATCCGTACACATACGCCGGGTTGTAAGTTGGTACATACACCACATCCGGGTCAGCCGGCTGGATGTCTACATTCGACCCCTGCTCGTACACGCGCTCTTGCGGCGTACTCCGCAGATTACCCGCCTTATAAGCCTTGTGACGCATGTACTGCACCGCCTGCATCACATCATCCGGCTGGTTCCGATAGGCTTCCCCCAGCTCAGAGGTCCACGACAAATCCCTGTCCAAGTTCGCCAGCACGGTGGGAAACTCTACAAGAGCCTTCACGCTGGGATCCCAATCCTGCCGATCCGCTTCCTGGGCCAGGTCCCGTCCCTTCAAATCCGGGTTCGCCCGTACCATCCGGTTCGCCTCTACAATCTGCGTTGGATAGGCTGAAGCGGCCAGTATCTGCGCCACGAGCGCATCGGGATACAACGCAATCGGAGCTACCAGCTTATTCAACTGATCCGGAGGCAACGACGTGTACTGCCGTTGATCCGGCCCAGTTGGGGGCGGAGGCGCCTGCGGCTGGTCTGGGTATGTATCTTGATCTCGCGGAGATGGAGGTGCGACATTCTGAGGCGCGCTTTGGTCCGGCGCATTGTATTGCGGCGCGGTCTGCTCTGGCGGAGGTTCTTGATCCACCTGAACGCTCACACCCGCTGAGGGCTTGTCCAGCGACTGGTCCTGCGCCCTTAAGGAAGTGCCTGTCCCGAACGCCATTACACTCGTCAACAGCGCCGTAAGAAGCGTTTTCGATAATTTGGTTTTCATAATGTCCCCCAGAATTCCTGTACTAGATTGAACACAGGGAATGGGGAAGAGTTCCGTTATTTTGATCGACTTACACCGGTTGATTTCGGCCACACAGTGGTGGATTTCGCCCAATAAATATGTTAGCGACGAGAAGACATACTGTAGCTTCTGACTTACGGTAGCTGCGAGAGAAATATTTTGCTAAGGTCTGGTTCTCAAGTGTCGGGCGCCTCCGCACGAATTAATTTTTCTATAACATGCAGCGTTTAGGTTTCGGCCTTGTGCCAAACCGTGTTCGCGTCGGCGCCTGCGGTAGCCCTTCTGGGATTACTTCAAATTAGCGGCTTCTCCTGATCCGTTGGCTGACCGGAATCCAGTCGATAAAATATTATCGTGATCTCCGAATCTGGCACACTACCATTGGGCCAATCAGGACTTACGGATTGCCCGCCTTGGAGCAAGCGATCGAACGGCGAGGGCTACCGGAATCGATTCGCTGCTACGGGCCGGAGCTGACCTCGCGGCACTTCCTTGGGTTAGTGCAAAGAGCGGAAGATTCTGTTGATCCACATTCAGCCGGGACGGCCGATGCCAGAACGGCCAGTGGAAAGCTTTAATGGGCGGTTGCAAGACGAGTGTTTGAGCCAGTTGGTGTCGAAACCTGGCCGATGCCAGGGAGAAGATATCAAGCTGGCGGGAGGAATATAACAGCGAGCGACCCCATACCAGTCTGGGTTAGCGAACGCCCAACGAGTTTGCCGAAACGCTGAGATCCTCACTTCTCAAAAGTCGCGTACTCGTGTTCATTCTTCGCAGGAGCGGAGCGAGATGGCGAGAGAAACTGCACTTAAGAAAGTTCTGTCTGTCCGCACTCGGCTCTCAAGGCCGAACTCGAGGTGTTGGCTGAGAGTTCAAAGGGAATAAAATAAGAATTTGCCAAACTTGTTTGTCACGTAGAAGCCCATGTCTGCTGCATTTCCGATCTACCCGGCTCACACTGCGGTGCTGAGCATGGATTGCCAAACGGGGATCGTCTCCATCTAGACCAGAGACGACAAAGACGCATTTCTGGGTCGTGTCGCAAGCGCACTGAATCATGCACGAGCCAGCGGCATAACGGTAATCCACATCCAAGTGGGCCTTCGTCCCGGACTCCCGGAGGTCAGTACTCGAAACCTTCTCTTAGCCGCTATCAAGTCTTCCACCCAGCGTCAGAAGCTGTTTGAGGAGCCGCTGGGGGCGATTCCCACTCCCATCGCTCCGAAGAACGACGAGGTTGTCATCATCAAGCATCGGGTGTCCTGAGGGAACGTTTGCGAGGAACACTAAGATGTCGCGCTCATGTCTGAGCAGCGGTTCGAATATTGGACTTGCCCTCCTTACGTTCAAACTAGAAGAGGCTGCCGACCCAGCGGCGATTTGACAAGGGTTGCACAGAAGCCTAGCCTTGTAATTGAGCAAGCTACGTCTCCTTACTCTTTCAGGTCCTCTGAACTAAGTCAGCCCATCTGAAGTTTTTCCTCTTAGATTACCTCCAAGGAGGAACTACGTTATGACTCTATTGACCCGTTGGGAACCCTTCCGTGAGTTTTCGACCATGCAAGACCGCATGAACCGTATGAATCGTCTTTTCCGTGAGTCCTACACTCCCGAAGTCCCGGACGAATCATTAACAACCACAAGCTTCGCACCGCCCGTGGACATTTACGAAGACGAGCACAACATTACTCTGAAGCTTGAAGTTCCGGGCATCGAGGAAAAGGATATTGATGTCAGCGTCGAGAACAATACCCTCACCGTGCACGGCGAGCGCAAGATCGAAAAGGAAGAAAAAGAGGAGAACTTCCGTCGCGTCGAGCGGCAGTACGGAAGCTTCACCCGGTCGTTCACGCTGCCCAGTTCCGTCGATTCCGGGCAAGTGACCGCCCACTATGACAAGGGCGTTCTGAAGATCAAGCTCGCCAAAAAGGCGGAAGCCAAACCCAAGCAGATCAAGGTTAATGTCGGCAGCGATAAGACCCTCGAAGCCAAGGTTCACGGCAAGGCCGCCTGAGAACAGGAGTCGGTGAGAGAACTTGGGAGGCGGCTTTCTCGCCTCCCGTTTGTTTCTTACCCCGGACTCCGAATCGTTCGGGACTCGCCCAGAAAGGTCGCTTTTATATGAACGCAACCAGTATTTCCTTCGGTCTGCTGATTGTGCTTTTCGTTATCTTGCTGCTCCAGCGGAAGCGCACGCTGAAACCACAGATCGCCACGTTGGGATCACAACGGATGTGCCCGTCCTGCGGATTAATCACGTCTCGATTAAAGCCAAATTGCTTGGAGTGTGGCAAAGCTCTCGCGGCGGTCGTGTACTCAATTTCACAATGAACCTGCACCTCGTTCAATCCTGATAATTTGCCCACCAAGGAGATTAACCTATGCAAAACATCAAATTTGTTGTGAAAGTTAATCGAGGAAGTACTCGCGCCCCCGAATACGTCCAGCGGGTTGATCCGACACCCATCCACATGACAACCAACCGTAGGATGGCACTGGTTATGGGCAGATTTACAGCCGAAGACGCTGTGAAATCCCTCCAAACTTCCCGGTGCATTCCGGAGTTAGTGTCCGTTCAAGTACGGGCAGCTTTCATTTGAGTCGAAGGTGCGTCCGCTTAGCTCACGCTCTTACGAGTCCCATCGTCACGGACTCAGATCGCTGGAGGCCCTCATGAAATACTTCCGGCTTGACCATCCACCGGATCAACTCACCCTTTGTAACCGTTCGAAGTGCGAAGACATCGCCGATTATCTGGAAGTGAACGAACATGGAGGCGAGGACTGCTTATGCGCTGCCCACACGAGCAGTAAACGGCATGTTTCAGTGCTGCCGAAGGGCGTCTGTGTTGCTCCGCCCCGGAGCCGATCTGCTGCTTAGCCTTGCTCGGTATCCTTGATGAGTAAACTCAACCTCCATGGCGAACCCTAGAGCGGATTATGTCCGCCACAATACGAATTCGGGAGAGTACTGCGAAATCACATACCGCCTGGTGTCGGATGGCGTCCTCTTGAAGCTAAAGACTTGGGATCGGTACAGTGAAGCTCGGACCCAAACAGACGGAATATAGGAGCGGCTGGAAAATCGCCAAGGTGACGCCTGAAATTAAGGCTAATCCCGATCTTCTACTGACCTATGGGTTCCAAAAGAAGGAGCGATAACAGCCCACGCGCCACAGCGTTTGCCTTCCCGCATCAACACGATTTTGTCTTTTACATAGATTAAAGGCAGCCAAACATCGGACGCGTGTACGGCGATGGTGTGGAAATCGCATCAAGCACCTTCGCGTACTCGCTCATGTGATTGAGGTTCTTGAAGTGGTTGAAACTTCCCATCAACCAAAACGTAGCAAAGATAATCCTTACGATCAGGAAAGCGATGTTCATCTCCGCGCCTTCCTTTCGCTTGACTCTGGACTGCACTCCAGATTGTATGATTTTGTCATGGCGACGAATCCCCAAACTGAGAGCATGGCGATGCAGATCGGCGAGGTAGCGAAACGCACTTCCCTAACCGTAGATGCGATCCGATTCTACGAGAAGCACAAGCTCTTGCCCAAGGCGGTTCGCAGCACAGGTCGGTTCCGATTGTACGGAGCGGGCAGCATCGAGCGACTTCGCTTCATCCAGCAAATGCACGGACTCGGCTTCTCATTGCGCGAGGTCGGGGAATTGATCCAGCTTCGACAGCGGAAGGTGGAAGCCTGCGAGTCGGTAAGAAAGTTGCTAGGGGTAAAACTGATCGACGTCCGTGCGAAGCTGCAAGAGCTACGCCATCTGGAGTCGGAGCTAGAAACGGACTTGCGGAAGTGTAACCGCGAATTGAACCATCGTCGGCGTCACGTAGCCCATGCCTGCCCGGTGCTCGAAGAGGTAGCGGGGGTGAGTCAATGAGGATTGAGATTCTGTACGTCCCCGGCTGCCCGAACTACCAGCCTACGTTCGAGAGACTTCAAGCGGTCTTGGCATCCGAAGCGGTGAAGACTGGAATTCAGGGGATAGCTGTGACCAACGACGTTGAAGCAAAGACTCTGTTATTCCCTGGTTCTCCCACCGTTCGCATCAACGGTGAGGATGTCGAACTACATCAGACGAGCGTACCCAGCTTAGCCTGTCGCCTGTACGAAAATCGGAGCGGCATGCCGTCACAGGAGTTGCAGCGGACAGCGATTTTAGACGCGAGGCGGAGGAAGTGAGAAGTCGCATGCGAGTGGCAGAACGAGCAACGCCTGTGGCAGCAGTGATCGCTGTGCTTTCGACTCTAGCTTGCTGCTTACCCCTCACGTTTCTGGGAGCGCTGGGGCTGGCGGGAGCAAGCGCCCGGTTGCAGTCATTACGTCCTTGGCTGCTCGTCGGTGCAGCCATCTTGCTCGGCATCGGTTTCATTCAGTTGTACGTTCGGCGCAACCAATGCCAAAAGCGCAGGCCGTTGAGCATCGTCCTGTTCTGGAGCGCTGCTCTGATCGTCCTTCTCGTGATCCTTTTCCCACAGGTCGTGGCAAGCCTGCTTGCCGGGTGAGACATGCCAACGCGAAGGATCAAATACGCGTTTAGGCTGGTCGGGATAATCGCTGCACTCTTAATCGTCTGGTATCTCTGGCTATCGAACGGAACCCCACCCGGTCAACCCCCGCTCGCATCCCTCACGCCGGACAACTTCGGGAACTTTAGGAAAGAGTTCAACAGTACCGCTGACCGCGCACGCTTAGTGCTCCTGCTATCGCCAACGTGAGCGTATTGCTTGCGGGGGTCTTCCGCGATTGAGGACATATTGAAGCAGAATCCGTCAATGCGAGTTCGCGTCCTTGTTGTATGGGAGCCAATCCTGCCGACAGACTGGTCAAGACCAAACGGATGGGTTCAATCAAGAATCTCAGACCCACGGGTTGCGCAGTTCTGGGATAGAGACCATCTTGTGGCGAAGGAACTTCGCCAGCAAATTCCAAGTTCGCAAAAGATTTGTTGCCAGCGAAGCGGCATTCTCTGGGACTTTGTCGCGCTGTACCCTAGCAGTGTTCAATGGGGAAATGCTGCGCCTGTCTATTTCGGCGGTGCAGTCGTGGATGTAGCACCTGAAGTCCGGCAGCAACTCGCGGCCTTGAGGTCGCGGTGAATCTTCATCTGTTGGATAATTAGCACTCAGCGGTTCAGTGGAGGGTCAAAATGGCAGGGACACAGTTTAAATACGCGATCAAGTTTGTCGCCGACATGGATAAAGCAGTGAAGTTCTACCGTGATGTCCTCGGCCTAAAGGTGAAGTTCGAGTCGCCGGGCTGGAGCGAGTTCGTGACAGGCGAAACCACTCTTGCGCTGCACCCAGCTTCCGACAAAAATCCAGCAGGAAAAGTCGAACTCGGTTTCACGGTCGCCGACGTGGAGGCTTTCTATCGGGACACGAGCGCGAAAGGCGTGCTCTTCAGCATGCCGCCCAAGAAGCAGGACTTCGGCGGGGTGCACATTGCAGTGTGGGCGCGGAAGCGGCGTAGTAGGGATCACACGGCTGAAGCGGGGTACGGAGACAGGGAGGGTCTCAGCCGCGAGTTCTCGTCCAGTACTGGCAGTGCAGGAAAGCGGGACGCAACCGGCGAAGAGAATTGCCTTGAAGATCGCGGTTCCCTCGGTCGTGGTCGCTGTATTGATTGCGAGTGGACTTTACTATCGCTCGCATCGCTCCACGCCGCTGACCCGTCGTTCTCGCTGACTTCGACAACAAGACCGGCGATCTGGTTTTCGACGACACGCTCAAACAGGCGCTCAGCGACAAAGAGAGCGCTGTAGCTTATCCAAAGCCACATGTAGAGCCAGTGTGGATACCTCTGTCCGAAGCTTCGCAGGCGGAATAGCAAGGCCAACATGAACGGCACGGATTGAATCAGAGTCACCACGACCAGACGGCTCCTTGTATCCATGCTGCGAGCGGCTTCATCATCGCGCGCTCACCCACAGCAGCCAATCGGAGTGGGTGAAGAACTTCCTCGCGGTAAGCGGTATCAGCTTTCCGCACCGCATGTGGTGCATGATCCAACGTGGCTTCTTGCAATGCGGGTGGCGGATCCACAGGATCCCCGGAATCATCGCTGTTCTGCAGAATTTGGCCAAGCACCTGAGGCGAACGTTTGCGAGTTACCGGTGGGTGCGCCCGGAGGTCACAGCAGTGGGCCCTGGTAGAGCACCGTCATCGGCAGCATGACTGGATCATTCATCTTTCCATACTTGGATACGATCTTAAGCGTTCCGTTCTTGTAGGTGTACATGAACTTGCCGTATTTTCGCATGTCCGTGTTTTGGCCTGCGCTGATAAGGTTCTGCGCTGCGGCGTCCTTGGCGGTCTTCGCGTCTTTCACCCGGGCCATGATCGCGTTGCCGTCAGCATTCTCCCAGTTCACCAGGTCGTGGGCATACTGTTGCAAAGGGGTAATAGGGATCGTGCCGGGATGTTCGCGAAACCTCTTCACTTCCGCGTTGATAGCACTGGCGGTATTCGTATTCAGTAACGTTTTATACCGTCCGACCAAATCGCCCTTGCTTTGGGTCTGGGCCCTGGCCGCCTCGGAGAATTCCATATTTTCGTCGATCATATCCTCGTGTTCCACCAGGGCACAGCCCTGGGTAGTCTCGTGCTGGATCTTGCCGGTCACCGCTGTCATCTTCAGCTTCCGCTCCTCCGCGAGCTCTTTGAACAGTTTGTAAGCAAAGCTGGTCTTGATGTCGTCGGCATCAATCATGCCGGTGTGATCGACTTCCGATCGCTTATAGCGGGCGCATCGCGCCCCGTAGCACATCACGAGACTTATCCGGATCAAGCTTGTTCGGGGGCGGACCACCGACTTCAGGAAGTTTGCCAGCCCAGTAAACGTGGCGAGGGCAACCACCCCAACGCCATTGGGAGAGTTCGTGTAGCAGGTATCGGGAGTGCGGGGATCGCCGTGGGCAACCACATAAATCTTCTCTGCGGTAGCGCAATCGGCAGCAATCTGCTGAATCCGCCCGAGATCCTTGGTCAATACGATCGAATTTTCGTTAGCCTCCACCGGGCGGTGTTCAATCAATGAGTTCTTGCCGACAAAGAGCCTTGTCAAGCCACGTGTCTGCTTTGTTTGCTCGTAGCGTCTCTGGAGAACCTGAATGGTAGAATCGGCCGCACCTTTGTGCGTGCTGAGGTATTTATCCTCGAAGTTTAAGACTATGTACTTGGGCATGGGCCGGATCTCCTTTTTGGCCCCGAAAGAGCGGCCGCCATTTTCCCCCACCATCGCTGTTCGTGTCAATGCGAAGCTTGGAGACTACTTGATCCGATTCGCGTGCACATTCGTGCCCCCTTCGTGCAGGATCAGTGCCGTCGCCCGACCGTTGCCGTCGATCACAAAAGTGATCTGAGCGTGGCAAGCTCCAGAGTTCGGCAGCAAACTGATCAGCCACTAGCGAGTTGCCAGCGAAAGCGAGCGCCCTTGAAACGCGCGCGGCATTTTCCCGCCATCCAGCACCGTCGTTCTCGTCTTCACACCGTGTCGTGATCTGATTCCAAGATGTATTCTGCAATGGCCAGAACAGCGTTGTTGAGCATCTCTAACTGCCTGTTAGTATCAACGGCCTTCGCCAGTGGGGTATGTGTCCAAGAAGATTGGTGAGACCAGCCTTGGCAACTGCAACCGACTCACGTAATTCTGTTCGTTTCTTTGCATCTCCCATGAAAGGTGCTCCTCTGCACAAAGTGAGCGTAGCATGATGTGTCCGATGTTCTGCAGCGGAAGACATGGGTTACGCGATTTGGGCTGGCGTAAAATGAAGCTGTGAGCGGAACGCTCGTGCCAATGCGAAGCGAAGACCTCGCATCGCAAACTGCAAGGTTGTTAATTCAGGTGGCATAATGTGCCGTATTGAACAGTCCGCGGAGGCTCACGTGGTCATAATTAAGAGAGTCTTAGCACAAAACTGGCTATTGATAATCCCATTGTGAGAAACTTGGAGGATACCGTTCGAACTGCCCCAAGAGCAACCCCCGGACGCGCGTCCGAGTGCGTCGCGCTTAGCACCGCACCATTAGAAAGGGTGAGGCACATGACGAGAATAATAGGCATGCCAGGCTCAAGTATTTCCGAACGGTATGGGCATGAACGATCCGTACGCGTTGGCCGTCGATGTAGTGACGGCAGCCCTCACACTTTATGCTCTGCGCTGATGCTACTCGCAATTGCGGCATACTTTTGTTCCAGTCTTGTGCTCTGGGGGCAGACATCCGATTCTCAGGCAGGCGACGCGAACAAGTCCTGGACGGACACTACTGAGTCGCAAAGCGACAACGTAAACCCCACACGCACCATCGAAAGTCACACCCAGACGGGCAATCGCACCCTAGACAAGCACTCGGTCGAGCATCGCGGGTTGGACGGACATTTCGAACCTTACCAGGACATCGAAAAGGAAACGGTGCAAGTCGACGCTACCACCGTGCGGACCACGACGCGCACGTTCGGTCGAGCTGGCGATGGGGCGAAAACACTGGTTCAGGTAACAGAAGAAGAAAAGCGCACTCTGCCCGGAGGTAACTCAAACGTAGTACGCTCCACCTCGAATCCCGATGGCAACGGCACACTTCAGTTAGTTCAGCGCCAAATCGAAGAGACGAAAAGGATCAATAAGGATGTGGAGGAGACGAAAACCACGGTGATGCTCCCTAGTGTTGATGGTGGTATGGCTCCCGCCATGAAGGTGCAAGAGCGCCGCGAACGAGGCGCGAATGATACGGTTGAGTCTCAAAAAACCACGCTGCTTCCCGACGGCGCCGGAAACTGGCAAGTGAGCGAAATACGGCAAGCTACTGCCAGGCACGAAGGCAAGAACAGCAGCACCGAGGAGCGAGTCTCCCGCCCCGACTCTGAAGGCAAGCTGGGCGAAGTCTCCCGTACCGTTAGCAAGGAGTCCGAAAGCGCTTCCGGAGAAAAGCGCAACACACTGGAAACCTATTCCGTCGATCTCCCAGGATCGGCTCCGGACGGCAGCCTGCACCTTATCGAGCGTGCAACTACCTCTCAGCACACTAACCCAGGTGGCCAGCAAGCCACCCAACAGGAAGTGGAGCGGCCTGACCCTGGTGATCCAAGCTCCGGCCTGCGAGTGACCACACTAACCACCGACACGGTGCGCCCAGCCCCTTCCGGAGCGCTGGGCACGCGAACCATTCAAGTGCGCGACGCGAGCGGCAGTTTTGGAGTGGTCTCCGTGGACACCACAAAGTCCGACAACATTCACGCCATTCAGGTTGAGATAGCGCCCTCCGAAACGCCGAAATAAGCGACATAGCTCGGAAGCCTCCATTGCTGCTGTAATCGCATTACAAAAAGGGGCGTCCCTTTTTGGAGGGGAATGATGTTCTCCTCTCATTGGCGATTTAGAAAGCAGGCCAAAAATAGACATACGCAGAGAAGCAGAACTGAGCTGATGCCCAAATGCTTTTTTATGTCTTTGCTGAGAAAGAGACGGACTTATGGAAAAACTAAAAAGCGGTAGTGGTGCAGTTCGAATTTTGCGGGGGTAGCAATCGGATCAGGACTATGGGACACTGTGTTCATGGCGAGAGAAAATGCAAAAACTGGTCAGATCGTGGTGCCGGAAGGACTGGTTGGAGTGTATCGAGTCGTGGGAGTCTCCCCGGACGGACAAACGGCGGATATAGAGAAGTTCGACGTATCGAAACAGAAGTCGCTCGGTGACCCCGTTCGCTCAGTTGCAACGAACAAGCTGAGAGCGTACAAGGAAGACGCCAGCCAAGCCGCTGCTCGAATCGTAAGGGAAGCCACTACTGAAGACTAGCCAGGCCGCTGCCCGGATCGCCAAAGAGGCCACGGAGGATCGTTAATGTTGGACTTGAGAAGCTGCCATCCTCAATTGACATCAGAGGCGATCCATTGCAGCAGATCAATAAACTCGGACCTGCTGTATTGATCGATTGAGGTGCAGCCGGTGCCGGTCTCTGGCTGTATATTGAATCTAGAATTGATCGAAGGAACACCGACAAGAGAGTTCCACAGATGAGTTCAGTTGCGATAATGAAAGGTCAGAGTGGCGAAAAAGCAACGGGTTTACAGGAAATGGGCGTCTTTCGCTGTGACCGTTGCGGCAAAGAGTTCGTGGTGCATCACGAGCTAACTTTGATCGATAATCGGCTCGCTGAGAAACAGGCTCGCTGGCTCGAGAAAGTTCTTGCGGACGATCACGAACGTGATAAGAAGCATACGCACCGAATCGAATTGCCACAGCTATAACGCTGAGCGGCTCCTGGAGCCCATTTCAATTCCTGGCGAGCCAATGAATCCCGCATCGAAGTGCTGGCTGAAAATACAAAGCAGTTTTAATCCTTTTTTTCCGGTTGAACGTCGCGGGCCACTGGTCCGCCCGCGTAAGATTGAGAGTTCCTTTGCGCTGGTCTGAAGGGCTTCCAATTGACAAAACCGTTACTCGTGATATTGGCGACGCTGTTTGCTACCGCTGCAATCATCTATAGCGGTTTATGGATTCTTTCCGCGAGCCGACCCATTCCTGTTGAACTGGGCTTCGACAACCAATATCTTCCGCGGAGTCACGCCCAATTGGTGAAGAGCGTCGTGAGGGACAGCCCCGCCGAACGCGCTGGGATCAGATCGGGGGATCGCATCGTCGCCATCAACGGCGAACCACTTGAAGAAGATACCCTCGTCCGCATTTGGAGCCAACACAAGCCTGGTGACAGCGTTACGCTGTCCGTCGAGCGGGGGATAGAGACTCCGATGGTTCTTCACGGCATATTTCGCGCCAGCGGTACGGCTTCCGCGGAAGCAGGAGTAGTGACCCTCGTCGGTAGGGAAATCAACAGCCTTTTCCCGGTAGTGTTTTTGACAGTTGCTCTGGCAGTTTTGTTTCTTCGCGTCGATGATCGCAACGCCTGGCTGATGGCCTTGATGTTCGCCAGCTTTATTGCTATACCCTCATTTCCCAATGCGTTTCTGGGAGCGCCTTCGTGGCTGCGGCCATTCGCGAGTGCCTATCGATCTGTTTTCAATAACATGGTCGCGCCACTCTTCTATTTCTTTTTCGCAACTTTTCCCGTGCGGTCCCCCATTGACCGCCGTCTCCCGTGGCTGAAGTGGTTTGGTCTCTGCATAGGGGCGATCCTAGCTTCGATTGCACTACGGGCTTTCGCGAGGGCGCAGGGAGGTTTAGAAGCGACGCCGCTCGGCTACCGGCATATACCCATACTGTGCTTTAACTATGGGCTCATCGTATTAGGCTTCATTTCCCTAACTGCAAACGCAATCAGCGCCACGTCATCGGAGGCACGTCGAAAAATTCGCGTGATTCTGTTCGGCACGCTGGTTGGAGTGATACCACCAACCTTGGTGCTGGGCGCGAACGATTTCTTTGCATTCCACATCACGCTTTGGATGGGCGCGGCCATCATTCTTCTGCTGTGGTTGTTCCCCGCGTCCTTTGCCTACGCAGTTGTGAAGCACCGCGTGCTCGAGGTTCCGGTGTTGCTGCGTCGGAGCGCGCGTTACCTGCTGGTGCAGCGTGGGTTTGTGATTTTGCTAGTCGCGTTGAGCGTGGCCACAACGATAGCTTTCGCCCTATTTTTCGCCCGGTATTTGGAATTCAATCCCGCCATCGCCGTGCCCGGAGGCATTTCCCTTGGCGCTATTTTCGGCACATTCTTGCTGTGGACGGGATCGCAAGTTCACAAGACCGTCGGCAAGCGAATCGACCGCGCGTTCTTTCGCAACGCCTATGATGCGCAGGTCATTCTGCAGGATTTACTGGAAAAAACCCGAACAGTAACCGACCGGAACGAGCTTGCCGCTTTGCTTGATGATCATTTGAAGCAGGCGCCGCAACCGAGTTCGGTGGTGGTGTATTTCGAAAATCGCGACGATCAACTGACGGCCGCAGTCGGCAATGTGCCGCGGGGAAGCGAGACGATTTCTCCCGCCGATGCTCCGCTGCAAGCCCTGGCGCGAACGGGCGGCCCGCAGGAGATTTCGAGCGATTCCATAAGCGAAGGGATGCTCCCCCCTTTGCTGCTTCCGCTTCAGCCCGATTGCCTGGTACCGATACTTGGTCGTGACAACAGGCTGGCGGGCCTGATTGTGCTCGGAATGCGCTTGTCTGAGGAACCTTATTCGCGAGCAGACAAGCACTTGCTAGCAGCGGTGGCGAGCCAGACCGGAGTTGCGCTCGAAAGTTTTCGCCTGGGTGAAAAAGTTGCCGAACGGATTGAGGCAGAACGACGCGTAGCACAGGAAATGGATTTTGCCCGCCAGGTCCAAATACGGCTTTTGCCGCAAAAGCTGCCGGCGATGAGGACTTTAGATTACGCGGGAGCTTGCAGCCCGGCACGCACCGTTGGTGGTGACTATTACGACTTTTTGGAACTTCGGCCCGGACGACTTGGCCTGGTACTCGCGGATATTGCTGGCAAGGGCGTGCCGGGAGCGCTGATGATGGCCAACTTGCAAGCGAATCTTCGCAGCCAGTATGCAATGGCGGTCGACGATATGCCTCGGCTGCTCACCTCGGTGAATCACCTCTTCTACCAGAGCACCGAAGATTCCAGCTACGCGACATTGATTCTTGCCGACTACGATGATGAAAATCGTGTGCTTCGATATGCGAACTGCGGGCACCTTCCGGCAATTCTGCTGCGCGGCAGCCTCGGAGGAAAGCAAGCTGAAGGTATAGCGGAGCAACCGGAGATCGTTAAATTGCCTTCTACCTGCACCGTGCTGGGAATGTTCGAGGATTGGCAGTGCCGGATTGCAGAAGTGCAACTCGCCCCGGGCGATACGCTCGTGCTTTATACAGATGGGATCACCGAAGCCAGCAATAACCAGGGAGAAGAATTTGGCGAGCATCGGTTAATAGAAGCACTAACTATTCATTCTCATCTCTCGGCGGCGCAGCTTCTCGATAGCGTAATCGCCGTCGTGCATCAATTTGGCGGCTTCGAACAGCAGGATGACATCACCACGATCGTTGCACGCTGCCTCTCATAGATTGCCGAATCGCATCGCCACGGCTAACCCAAGCTATACTGCTTCGACGCCCGATCAGTCCTGGCGAGCGGCTTACTTCTGACGGCTTTATCGAAGCGCGCAAAACGCTCATGTCTCCACACGCTTTGACCTTACGCGCATCCGAAAAGCACTCACGTTTGTCGGAATTAGTCAGCAGGAATTAAGTTCTGGGTGGCACGCCTGGCCAATGGGAAGCCCGAGGTTATTCCGCAATGTTGTCCAGATCTTTCATCATCGGCTGGCCTCGAGCGTATGGAGGGGTGCCCAATTACGTGTGGCTGGATAGGGCGCGTCGCCCTTCATCATTAACCAAAGGATGTGGTTGTATACCCGGTCGTCTACGCGATCAGGAGCGCTTAGGTCCAACCCTTCCGACATGCGTGCAGCTGCGGTGTTCGGCAGATTCTTCTCGTTCAGATCCTGCTTGGGTGTAATTTCATCGAAGGGCGTTAGATCGGGTGTCGAGGCAAAGACGTCGGCCAGCGAACGGCTGAAGTAATCGAAC
>JBAVZU010000029.1:0-7444 GCA_049588915.1 Candidatus Sulfotelmatobacter sp. | reverse complement strand
CCCCCCACCGTTTCCGAACCAAGCGCCAGCTCTGGGCCGACAGTGGGTTCGGAGTCGAGACTCATGACGGTTACAGTACCGCTGTGTGCGAGACAAACTGCAACGCGACCGAGAGCGCATCACGGTGCGCGCTCTGAATGACAACCATAATAAGGATCTGAAGAGTCTTTTCAAAAGTGCCGCGATCTCTGCCAGCACCCGTCCTGTTGCTCTGCAGGACTTCTATGTCGCTCTGGTTGCCAAAAGGGATACGGCCGACGATGGTCCCCATCATGGAACGAACGGGTTGCGTCCGCGCTTAATTAAATCTTTTTGCTTTCTCTTCGCATAGCCGGCTGTTCGCGACGACACGACCACGTTAGCCAGCAGGTGAAACCAGGCGCGATCCAGGGAATAGTACTGAGAAAAAGCACATCGATCTAGGAGCGACGCGTTTTCGGAACTTGCACCTACGGGCAGGAATGCGTGAAAATGTCTGCCCCATTTGCGCGCGCGCGAGAAGTCGGTGGGCTTTTTGAAACCCTTAAAGATTTCTGCTAAACGGAAACGGGTATATGCGGCCAAACTGCACTAATTTATAGTCTTGGGCGCGATGTTCGGGACCCATCGTGCGCTTGGCATGAACCGCGGTTTTAGGACGTTTGTATTCAATATCGCCCCAGGTCTGATAATAAATTTCCCAGCCCGAGCCAATCACGTAAAAGCCAAATACAACTGTTCCCCCAACGAATTCTGGTGCATCCACTCGATTCGGATCAGGCAATTCATTGAGTTGGGGAGCACGAAGGCGACCCTGATCCTTTTTTCGTTGGGTTAAATTGTTTGCGTTCTGATTATATAAGGGCTTATTTACCGAACCCACGGGGACTAGCGGGGCAAGATGATGGGGCGCCCCCGCATAGCCAAGCACTGCATTTGCATGCAGGGCATCTAGGGTCTGGGCCGCCGCAGGTGTTTCATACGAAGGTCGCACACCTCCCCAGTTGGAGGGGGGCGATTGGGCCTTCGCGTTTGCGTGATACAGGATGAGGTCATTAGTAGCGCCGATTTTATCGACGAAGACTTTGCACCCTGAAAGATTGTCGGTCGTGAACTTGCTGACGCCGGCGATCGGGGGATTGGAAAGCCTTACCGAAGTAATTTCGTCGGCAAAATATGTCAAATAAATAGTGTCCCCAGTCGCAGCGTTCTTCGTAATCGTCACTGGCCTAAGACCGCTGTTTAGCGGAGCACCGACCACCATGGTTACTCTGACAAGCGTTGGATCGAAAATCGTGTGGTTTCCTGTTTTGTTCCCCAAGAAGCCTGAAAAGTTCGTGAATAAAAGGGGGTAGTGCTCAAAAAGTGTCTTGGTGACCGGATCGGGCATTTAGTTCTTACCCAAATTTCTTTCTAAAGCAGCCTATCGTACACCGTCCCGCCTGTTCGCGATACTGCAAATTACCTTTTCGTGGGTAGAGCAACCCAGGGCCTCGGCGGCTTGGGGATGCAGTTCCGCGGTGCTAAAGGTGCTTTCGGCGGAGATGTCGGAGAAGCGCAGCAGAGTTTGCAGCGACCAGTTGCCGAGGATGATCGAGCTTTACGCCGGGAATCCGTTTGCCGGTAATTTCTCGCCGTCTTTCTTGACCACTGGTTCTGATGTTTCGGGCAACTGCATGTTGAAAATTTCGGACTGCATTTGAATGCAGCATCCGTGCCAGCTTGATCGTTCCGGACTTTCCTTCTTAGCCACAAAAACGGCTGCCATTGTCCGCTCAATCGCTGTTCGCGAAGGTGCCTGTGGACGAGTCAAACGTGCTCTTCCCGCGGAACCGTGTAAGAAGAACCTTTCCTGTGACGCTAGGGCGAAGCGACAGGGAGCAGCATCTTCATTCTCTAGTCCGGATTACAGACTGGCGGATCGGCCTATATATCCCGGAGAAACAGAGGGCATTACGGTTGTTGTCGCGAACGACTATCTTCGAAGCCCGTTGACTGGGTTAAATTGCCGGGACTAGAATCTAGGCGGCAAATGCGGGACGTCGCCACCGCCCGCTTTTAAGTCTCCGTTTCGCCATCGGCCAGCCGAATTCCGCGTTGGGGGGAAACCGATATGAAGCACCATCGAACCCGTCTTTTGCTGGTGGCTGTGTTGTTACTGCTGTCCCTCGCCGCTAACGCCCAGACCTACACTCTGTTGCACAGTTTCGACTCGACAGATGGCTACAACCCGGCAGGGGGGCTTATGCAGGCAAATAACGGTGACTTATACGGAACAACGACCGATGGTGGTGGGGCCAAAAAGGCAGGAACGATTTTCAAAATCACCCCAAGTGGCTCGTTTACCACGCTTCACATCTTCGATATAACGGACGGCCTCGACCCGGAAACGGCATTGATTCAGTCCGCAAATTGGAATCTCTACGGTACGACGCTCGGCGGTGGGCCGAGCAACGATGGCACGATTTTCGAAATGAACCGAAGCGGGGTTGTGACAACCTTTTACGACTTCTGCTCCCAAGTCGATTGTGCAGAAGGTGATCTGCCGCAAGCGGGATTGATTCAAGCTGCAAACGGAGACTTTTATGGGACCACCGCGAGCCGTGGAGCCCATAACGAAGGGACAGTCTTCAAACTAACTCAAAGTGGCACTCTGACCACGCTCTACAGCTTTTGCTCGCAGAACAGTTGTCCTGACGGCTGGTTGCCTCATGGCTTGATTCAAGCCAGTGATGGAAATTTCTACGGGACGACTCAAAATGGGGGAGAGATTATCCCCCGTGTTGGCACGGTCTTCAAAATCAGTCCCAGCGGCGCATTCACCACGCTACACAGCTTCGACTATGCTACCGAGGGAGCCTACCCTATCGGGAGCTTGGTCCAAGCCACGAATGGGAAGCTGTACGGTACAACGATTGAGGGCGGAGGCAATAAAAAAGGAACGGTCTTCAGCATCACTACAGCAGGAACGCTGACCACTCTTTACAGCTTTTGCTCGAAAAGCATGTGCAGCGACGGCTCGTCTCCCAAGACCGGGCTGATTCGAGCCAGCAACGGCAACTTTTACGGCACCACTTTCGCTGGGGGCGCCCACGGATATGGAACGATCTTCGAAATCGCTCCAAACGGTACGCTAACAACCTTGCACAGCTTCGATTCTACTGACGGTCAGAACCCTCAAGCCCCCCTGCTTCAAGACACGAATGGAACTTTCTACGGTGTCGCGGCCTCTGGTGGGGTCAATGGCGATGGGACAGTCTTCAGCCTGTCTGTGGGGTTGGACCCGTTCCTCGAAATACAGGCCACCTCGGGCCGGGAAGGCGGAAGGATCGGCATCCTTGGTCAGGACTTCAACAGTTCCTCCATTGTGAAGTTCGGCGGAGTGCAGGCCGAAACCGTCACGCTTGACGGACCGACTCACATCACAGCCACTGTCCCGGGAGGGGCTCTGACTGGATCAGTGACGGTCACGACCAACGCAACTACTCTGACTAGCACGCAGCAATTCAAAGTGTTGCCCTCTATTATGACCTTCACTCCGATGAGCGGGCCGGTGGGGACTTCGGTCACGATCTCGGGCACAGGATTGAGGCAGACCACGAGCGTGATGTTCGGCACAGAGAAGGCAAGCAGAGTGACGACGGACTCCGATACCAAAGTCACGGCCGATGTCTCCGCGGGCTCAGTAACTGGAAAAATCGCGATCACCACTCCGGGTGGCAGCGCTACGAGCACGACCAGCTTCACGGTAACCGCGGGCCAGTGCACGCCAGCGGGACAGCAGTGTCCGCCACAACGCCCCCCTTGTTGTTCTGGGTTGATGTGCGTGGAGGAGGGAGACCGTGCTTTTTGCGAGCCGGAGGGATCGAAAAACATCTCCCGGGCAAGCTCGTTCTGGGACCGGATGGAAGCCCACAAGCTCGAGTAGCCTTGATCGTTGGCATAATCACGCTCGCGGCTGGGCTGGCGATGGTTCTCGCGCCTACCGAAAGGTAGTCTTTCGCAAGTCAACGGAGTGGCGAGTCGGAGCAAAACTCTACAACCGGTCTCATAGATATTTCTGAACCTTGACAACCTGCCAACTGCGAGGCCCCTTTTTTGGCGCTCTCCACCGCAGCTCCGATTGTTACCGGGTGGAACGAATCAGTTCCCGGGCGGGACTTTCACCCGCAGTGGACCAGCGCGTTTTCAACGGCGCATGAGACCGGTTCTAGCATTTATGCGGATGCTTCTAGTGCGACGACTCGGCTGCATAGCCCGCACTCAACTTCATAGTAGCCAGCCATAATCGGCCAGATTAAATCCCCAAGGGGTATAGGACAGACTCAGGGTTTTCCGGGTACGCGAATGTTTTTCGGTAAAGCCCCACCCCCCGAGGTTACTAATTTGGCTACTCGGCTCTCTCGCTTCCCCCGCGCCCCTGTTTCCATAGGCTAATAGTCCATGACCATTGAAAACCAGAAGAAATCGTAGCTCCTCGCGTCTTTTTCCAGAGCGGCGGGCTACATGCGCGCAGTGGAAGCGCGATGCGGCCAGTCGTACTACGTGGATCCGGCAGACGGCCTGGGACGGGTAGTAAGCAGTGGCGGCAACACAGTGGGCATCTGGAAGCTGCAACTATCGGCCCACCGTAGCGCTGACAAAAGTCTTGACGTCTGCGACCTTGGGTGTTGGTGCGCAAGATCCGGGATTCTTTACCACGATTTCATCGAATAGCAACGGCAATCCAATTATTTGGGCGTTGTCGCGTCCGCCGAACACCCAGGCCGCTCCGATTACTCTGTTTGCCCTTAATCCCGACGGCGGTACTAAGAAAAAACCGGCCATCAAGCAGTTGTTTAAGGCGACAGCGGGGGCATGGCCGCTTGCGGCTGATGGCCTGAGATTCAGACAGCGCGTTCTTCAAGATTGCGGATAGCTATGGCGATTATACCCAAAGTGCTCGCCTTGTTTGACCGCTCACAAAGCCCCACCACAGAAAGTAAATCCCACCTGAGTTGGGCGTTGAGGAACTAACCCGCTAAATGACCGGAACCAGCCCGATGCAGTACGTTAGACCGACTCACGGGTACGCGTACTATCGAGTCGACTCTACTTCAATCCGTCAACCACGTATAGGTCCGACGTGATGCGCTGGTAGGTATACACGTAACTTTTCAGGTCGCGCGAAAACTGCGGAGGCGCATTGGAAAACAGGCCGGTGGGATCTGAAGGAGAAAAGGATCTGAGCAGCTTGCGCTGTCCGTTTGCCAGGTCAATCGTAAAGATCCTGCTAGGCACCTCCCGGCGCCCGACTAGCAAGGATTTGCCGTCCAGGGTCCACTGCACCGGAACATCTCCGGACTGGGTATTCGGAACAACCAGCGGTGAACCCGTCGCCAAGGGATAGATCGTAATCTTTCCTTCCGGATCCTGCGCTGCCACTCGCTTGCCGTCGGGCGAGATACAACTTCGATAGGCGATACTCACACCCTCGGGAGTAACGGGCCGGGGCGCACCTTCTTCCACTCCCTGTAGCCACAACCTCAAGCCATGGCCACCAGGCGTGCTACCCAGCTCCAGAATATGGCGTGCATCCGGCAGGAAAAAGGCCTGGTGAACCTGAACGTCCCCACTAGAAATTGTCCGCGACTCACCTGCGCCGGTTGGGAGCTCGATCAAGCCACGTCGAGTGGCAGCGTTGAGCGCCAGCGCCCACTTCCCATCCGGAGATAACGTTGGCGTTCGACCGTCGCCTAGCCGCACTGCCGGTGAGCCGTCCGTCGCCCGCACGTACAGCCCGCCGGTTTCGCCGCCTGCTTCACCCGTCTCGTCAAACGACACCAGTTTGCCGTCGTCGCTGATATCCCGGGGCACCGACCAGTCGTGCCAGCTCAGATCGCGCTCCTTGGTTTCTCCTGGTGCAAGGCTGATCATACCGGCGCGTAAATCGTCGCGCGAGAACAGCACACGGCCGTCTTTCGAGATGTCATGCAAAGTAAGCGTGCCCGTTCCCAGATAGACCAGCCGTTCCCTTCCCGACAGCGTAACGGCACGCAGTTCGCGACTTGATCCCGATGTCGTTCCGGTAAACCAAACCTCGCCTCCTCCCGGCCACCACGCAAGTCCTTGTACACTTACGAACTCACCGGTCAGCGTCTTCTTGTTACCCGCCTGGTCCACCGTGGCAACGGTGCCGTCATCGTCCCTCTGGTAGGCATGATCGACAAAGGCTACTAATTTCCCGTCCGGGGATACTCGCGGATGGCTGACCCAACCCGCCGTCTCATACAACACTTTGCCGAGCGGGTACTCTAGCCTGACTTTCCCGCCAACCCGGCGCACGATTGCGATGCTTGCGCCGTCAGGCGACCAGTCAGCGTATTCCACATCATCGGCGATATCTCGCGGGGCGCCGCCCCCTCGCGGGGCGCGGGCCAGCATCCCGGCCGACTCAAAACCCATTACAAAATGGCGATTGGTGGAGACCGCCAATTCTCCCGAGCTAGAGATGGCCAGTATGTCGGTGGTTTGTAAACCGAGAGTCCGCGATTCAGTGCTTCCGTTTTCTGCAACAAACAACTCCTCCGGCCGCCCTTCCCAGGCGGCTCCGTAAATCAAATTGCCGTCGGGCGTAAAACGTGCGTTCCAGATCGTCCCCCGTCGGAAAGTGATGCGGTGCAGCTCGGGATGTAACGCGGAAATGCTGGGATGCAACCATGTTCGTAATCCGATCCCGGTCGCCGCCAGCAGGACCAGCAGCACCAGCGCCACCAGCGTCGGGCGTGCCCATCGCGCACGCGCCGGTGCAACCGCCGCGGAGGTCGTGGTAGAAATTCCGCTGACCGATTCGAGCGCGAAGGCGATATCGTGTGCCGACTGAAAACGCTGCCCGGGCTGCTTCTCCAGGCAATGACGCACGATCCTTTGCAGCGCCGGCGTGACCGCCAGGTTCCTGCCGGAGAATTCGGGAGGCTCCTCATTCAGAATGGCGGTCATGGTCTCGGCCCCGGTGTTGCGTTTGAACGCACGCTGACCGCAGAGCATTTCGTACAAAATACTGCCGAAACTAAAGATGTCCGAGCGCTGATCGGCAGCATCGCCCCGTACCTGTTCGGGCGACATGTAGCCAATGGTCCCCATAACCTGGCCGGCGTTCGTGGCCGCGACGGTGACGCCATCGATAGTCTCGGCAATCGCCTGCGGCCGACGTAACTTCGCCAGCCCGAAATCCAGGATCTTCAACCTCCCGGTGCGTGTTACGAAAATGTTCTCGGGCTTAAGGTCACGGTGAACAATTCCCTGCTCATGGGCTGCCGCCAGACCTTGGGCCATCTGGACCGCGAGTTCGGTTGCTTTGCGCGCCGCTATCCCCGAGGGTGAGATGAGTTGGCGCAGCGTATCTCCCTCGAGGAGCTCCGAGACTATGTAATGAACTCCGCCTTCGTTGCCGACATCGTAAACCGAAACAATGTTGGGATGATTC
>JBAVZU010000028.1:0-14640 GCA_049588915.1 Candidatus Sulfotelmatobacter sp. | reverse complement strand
GATGTAGTTGATCATGAACGGTGCGGGGCTGGGATCGAAATACTTAGTGGAGGCGGGAAAAACAGTCCAAACTGTAACGTGTTCCTTTTGCGGGTCGTCGTGTTCGCGCCACGGAAGCATCGCGCCTGAGCCCTTGTCAGTGAGTCCAAGATGCTTCGAATACCATTCGCGCGTCTGATCACGATTAGCGGATTTGAAGAAGACACCGCCGATTCCAAGGATGCGCCCGCGCTGCTCAGTTTTCACAGGCGGTTTTGACTTTTCAGGTTGCGGAGATTCCACTTTCTGTCCTCCTGTTGAGTAGGCCGAGATGAGCAACAGCGAACCGAGCGCAATTGTGCTCCACGGTATTGCTTGCATCGGCGGATTATACAAAAGTTTCGATCCGACATTGATCGAAGATTTTGCAGCCGCGCGCTGCACCCGGGATTACTGCTGCGCCCCTGGACCACGCCCAGGCTTCGTCCCGCTTTGCTGACTCTCGGCTGCACTGTCATCCCCAGGAAGGACCTCGCAATTATTTCTAATGGTCAGTAATCCATTCCGTTTGCAGCAATGGTTCAGCCGGAGCAATTGAGCTCGGTGCCTTTGTCCCAGAGACAACTCTGTAATCGTTGTACTGGATGGATAGGATGGCATGCCCGCCCAAGCGTACGTCAGTGGTTGATTCGTTTTGGACAGGAAGCCAGAACTCCCCTATCTTGCGGTAAGTGTGATGCACAACCGTCTTACTGATCCAAAATGAAGGAAGCTTGGCAGGCTCAGCTTCGATCTTGGCGACGGCGAAATCTGCGGCATCTACCCAAATCTTGCCCCGGTAAAGCAACTTGTTCGCAGTCTTAGGCTCGACCTTCAAAACATAGGCAGGGCGTCCTTCCAGATGTTCCTGACCGAGCAGCTCGAAACTGTAATTGTCTTCGGTTAGGGCGGTCTTGGCCTGGTTTTGCGCCGCTGCCGCTTCCTTCTCGGTTTCCAGCAGTTTCTTGAACACACGGTTCACAATCCAGCCGGATCCGCTCTGTGAGACGAGAGTGAAATCCTTGGTATGGGGAGCTTCGTACTTCACTCCCACAACCAGGTCGGCCTCGCGCTTGCCGGGAAATCCCGTATATAGAAGGTGGTACTCCCGCTGCCCGGTGTAAGCCTGCAGTTCCTGCTGGCGTTTGCGATTATTTTCGCCCAGGTGGGCGACTATCTCCTTGGTAGTGAGGTTGTTGACGGGTTGCAGAGCGCTGCTCTGCCCCGATATAAACAACGGGCTAACGGTGAGGATGAGGAGGAATGTCGTGAGGATTCTCATTGAGATTGAATGCCCTTCAGTTCAGTATCGTATTCCGTGCGATCGTGAAATTTTGTTGCTCTAACCAAGTCATGAGCCCGGACGTATGCCCAGAACGCCGCCTGCGCGAGGTTAGCCGCGAAACGCAAGCGCCCAGCGTGACCCACCGTCGCTGCTGGAGACACAAATGCAGGTTGTGCATCTTTGAGGGAGATTTGCCCCGCGCCCAGCCGATATAGTTCTTCGTACAGTCCTAGAAATGAATCTGTAACCTTAGGCCAGGCGAACGATTCGGCAGTTTGCCGGGCCGCCCGCACCTTCAAAGCTCTCGCTGGCTGATCCTGGCAAGCACTTACGATCGCCCGCGCGAAGTCGTGTGGCGTTGGGGGAATCAGATAAGCATTTGTGTCGTTCGCATAAGATGTCACACCACCTCGGTCGGGCGCGACCAAGGGTAAGCCGGAAGCCATTGCTTCGAGGGGTGCGATCCCAAAGGGTTCGGTCGGATTGGGATGAACGAATACGTCGCTATTGGCGTAGACTCTTGCCAGTTGCTCTCGATCGCCGATGTGTCCCAAAACTGCGACGTGACCTGGGACCAGCGTCTGAGCTGCGCGCTGGAGTCTTTCGCGGGCGCTGCCGTGGCCCACCAGTAGCAGCCGGAAATCCTGCGCAGACTTCTTCAGCTCCGCCATTGTCGCGATGAGAAGATCCAGGTTCTTTTCGGCAGCTAGCCGTCCAACATAAAGCAGAAGAGTCGAATTCTGCGGCGCGCTGCAGCGGTCCAGTAATTGGCTTCGCATTTCTGGGCTGTGCTTCGCACGAGAGAGGTGTTCTATATCAACTCCCATGGATCGCAGCCAGATTCCGCGTGGCACAATTGGATTCGCATTCACCTCCTTCAGCTCCGCTGCGGTATTGTCCGAGATCGCGATGTGGTGATCGAAAGCTGGAAAATAGATGTTCCGCACATAAAAGCGCGTAAAAACACGGGCCCACCACGAACGACTCACGTATACACCGAAGTTTTCATCCATACGTTCACAGGTGAGTCCGACCACTATCGGCCGGAAATCAACGCTGCGCGCCAACCCCATGCGCAATAGCGGCCCCAGGTGGACGAGGCTGTACTTGTCGCAAATCTCCACCAGATCGGGACGTTCAGCCGCCAGGATCTTCTGAATCTTGCTCCCTGGAAGAAAAAATTCGCGGGGATAGATAATGCGGTACTCGTGATTGAGGGGCGATGCGGGAGCCGCGATCTTGTAAATCCTGCAATGCGTGCCAAGTTCCTGGACTTCATCCTTTGCGCCCGGCACGATAAGGACCATGCTTTGCCGATGGCGGCTGGCTGCTTCGAGCAAGTGCCGGTAAAACGTGGCTATGCCTCCGGAGCGTTCATGCCAGTAACTCGTTAAGTGCAGTGTCTTCATCGGCATCTCAGTCTTAAACCAAAGCGGTGCACAGTTCCTTTACGGTGCGCCATAAGAATGCCACCGGCTCCCCCAGAAATTTTGCGATCAAGAGGGGTAGAGCCAAAATATCGGAGGTGAATGAACGAGCTGCTCGTCCCACTAATAACGTTCCGCGCCGCATGCTGTACCAGTTGAAAGCGGAGGATACGATTGAAACTACGAGCGAAGCTGTGACTCCCACGACCAGATTTGGGGTGTGCATTATGTAGTGAACCAGCGCATCGAAGCAGAGCGTAATCGCGGGCAGCACGGCCAGCAGAAGAAGCGCCACCAGGTATTGCGGCTCGGCGTAGCGAATTGCTTCGGTAAGCGCAGCGTACACGCCGGCGGCGGCAGCCGAGAATAGCGCTTCCACGATTCCAGCTAAGGTGGCGGCCTGCCAGCCATATTTTAGCGTTGTGATAACATACACCGGCGCGCGCAAGATTATGCTGAGCGCTCCCGCCTTCCAGTTCCAGCAGATGACAAAGGAATGCACCGGGTGGCGTAAGAGCTGCCCAAGCACGGACCAGACACGCGAGGATTGATCCTGATCGACAGAAGATGGAATCGGTGTCGGTACCATACTCCTCAGTTTAAATCGCAAACGCATGCCGCACATGAGCGGCCAGCCAAATTGATGCAACCAGAAGTACCAGTCCGGCCTGCAACAGAACCTTCGACCGCTGCGACGAACCCCGCCACTCCCCGACGACCACGCCTAACAAGGTTGTGTTCAGCACGATAGATGAGATGTAGATCGGGTACGCGAAGCTCAGTCCCGCCTCTCCCATTCGCGTAGCCCCAAAGCCATACAGTAAGGAACTGCCCAACCAGCAGATAGCCATTAGCAGCGCAGCTGCCCAATAGTTTAGTGTGCCTGGAGCGTACAAAAGTGCGGTGGTGCGATTAAGCATTAGCTTGCGGGCGCAATAGGCAATGTTGGGAATCGCTCCTCCCACAAGAAAGGGGAGCCACGCGGCCATCTGCGCGAACTCCGGGCGAACGCCTTGCCGTAACGCATTCGCTGAAATGGGCGAACCGACAGCAACGGCAACATTGAATAAGCCGGCACCGATTCCGGCGGCAACCGAAAACCACAGTCCGTCTTGCGGCAGATCAGAACAGCGGCGGCTATTGGCTGCGCCCGTGCAAAGCAGTACTCCGACTACAGACATAGCCAACGTGAGCAACCATTTCATAACTTCTAGGTTTCCCTTGAGCACGAGCAACGGCAAAGCCGAGCCCAGCGCGATGGCGATTCCCAGCATGATTGCGGTCGCAAGCGAGATACCGAGGCTGTGAAGAGCTTTTCCGAAGCAGATTTGACCCACTCCCCAACACAGTCCAAGGCCAAACAGAAGAACTGCCATCTCTTCACTTTGAAAAATCACCTCGATCAGATGTGGGACGGTGGCGAATCCTAATGCGCAGGGAAAAACGATAAGCGCCAATGCCGAGTAGGCCAGCCATATATGCTCGAATGTCCAGCGCCGCATGAATCGCATGGGCACGGCAAATGCAGCGTTAACGGCCGCACCCGCCAAAACGACCGCCATGCCACCAGTCGCTGCCATGATGTCAAGCCCTGGCCCAGTCTGGAATGAGGTTGCCCGCTGGGCGCAGTCGTGAGAGCTCTGCCTCATAAACGTCATACACGTGACGGAAAACCTGGTTCCATGAGGAGTTGAGGGCGCGTTGCCTCGCCGCTTGGGACATGTGGCGGCATGCATCGGGGTTCGCTCGCAGCGTGGCTACGTGTGCAATGAATTCGTCGTCTGTGCCTGCGATGAGTCCATTGACGCCATGCTGCACGACGTACTTAGGTCCGCCACTATCAGTCACGATCGCGGGAACGCCTGAGGCCAGCGCTTCCAGCACAACGTTCCCGAAAGTGTCGGTACGCGAGGGAAACGCGAACACATCAAAGTTGGCGTAGGCTTCGGCCAGCGCTTTGCCCTGAAGCACTCCCAGGAGCTCGGCGTGACGCAAGTGCTGACGCAACCAGCAATCTTCAGCTCCCTGTCCCACGATCTCGAACCGGAAGTTGCGGCATCCTCGCGCCAGCAGCGCAGACTCCAAATCCACAAGGAAACGAATGTTCTTTTCCGTGGTCAGCCGTCCAACGTAGCCGATGACGAATTGTTTGTCGCACCGGCTTCGTCTATCGGGGCGAAAGAGTTCGGTGTCTACTCCGCGGGACATGAGATAGCAGGGCTTGCCTGTCAGGTGTTCCAACTGCGAAATCAACTCCTGGTTCGGCGCGAAGAGGACCCGCGCGATTCGATAAAAGCGAGCAGTAAGTCGAAGGCTCCATTCGCGCGCCTGGATCCCAACCCTTTCCCGGGCGCGGGACGGTAGAAAACGAAGGAGAGGCATCAGCCTCTGTTGAGCATATTGATGCACATTGGTGTGCCACGAAGCCATGAGCGGGATGTGCAGCCGGTGCGCCACCAATGCGCCGAGCTGCCCCACGTCGCTAGGCCCGGTGATGTGCAGGAGGTCGGCGCGAAACTCCCGTACTGCGGTCTCGATCTGGCCGAGGTAGCGCCAGAAGTTTAAATCGTAATCGTGCCTCGCATCCAGCCGAAACTTTGGCCACCGTCGTGGAAACTCCCGCCATTCAACGGAACCCTCCCGCCGCCTTTGGGAGACGTAGCCTCCATGCACGTTCAGCAGAGGCAATTGATGCTGCATAGCAAAAGCCTCGAAATGATGCATGGTGTTGGCTACGCCGTCTACCTCGGTGTAAGCGCAAGGAAAAAGGGCCACGCGCAATTGACGCATTAAGCCTCCTCTTGTCCAAATAGAAATTGCACTTGCTGTCGGCGACGCACCTCCGTGGCGATAGCGCCACGCATGGCGCCGCTCTCGATGAGGCGGAAGGTGCCGAACACGCCTTCAATAAAAGGCGGTCGTTGCTTCCAAAGTTGCGAGATGGGGCGCAGGGTTCCGGTGCTGTCAGGATGAAAGGTTCGATCATCCCAATATGTACCCAGCGAATGCCCCGGCTGCACTTGGGTTGTGTCAATAACAACCTGCAGAATGCGTGTCCACAGCGGTCGGGCGTACTGCGGCATGAACAATACGTGTGTCGCTTTCGTTTGGCGAACCTCCTGCACGTACTCGGGCAGGCAGGTCGCATTGGTCAGATTCAGGCAGGCGCTCGGTTCGCAGCCGTGACGATCTCCTCCGGCGATCACCGCCACGTTCCACTGTTCAGCCGATTCATACACCTTGCGGTTCTCTTCCCAACTTCTCAATCCGCCCAGCTCGAAGGCGTGAACGTACTGGCCCAGCGTAGCCATGAACGTACGAACCGCTTGAGTATGAACCTCCTCTCCAGCGCCCACAATGTCCCACATCGGATGATTTAGGACGATGAGCACATCCTTTCGCGCGTGAAGGTCTGCCAGAATCTCCTTCAGCACCGACTCCTTAGGGTTGGCGGTGTAAGCGTTAATGCTTGCCACCATGGATTCGGCCTCCGCCGTTGGTAAGTTGTGCAGCCCGATATGCAATTCAGCCCCACGAAGAGGAACACTCCACTCGGTCGAGATCGGAACATCTGCCGTGCCATTGTGCACGCGCAACAACAGCGGCGCGTGAATGTTGTCGTGATCGGTGAGCGAAACGATGCTGCGCAACCCCAGTTGCCCGTTTATCTGGCGGCTTTCAATATCGTAGGCGGTGCCAGGCGTCAGTGGCGGTGTCCAGTAGGCACGGTCAAAGTCAAGGCGGACATTAGACTCGCGCACGGCCTGCCTGTGCTTCATTGCGAGCAGCCATCGCAGCAGGCGGACTTTGCATGCAAAGTCGGAAATGAAGTGAAGACTTTCTTGCGAATAAATCGTGTGGCCGTGAAGTGATACAGCTGTTTGGTAAGCCTCTACGGCTCTAGATTCTTTCCAAAGGCAGGTAACCTTTCGCTCCACGCGTCCTCCGGTTGTCGTCGTTTTTAACGGCATCCATACGAGGCAAATATGGCTGACGAGTGTGAATCGGATGTGAGTAGCAAGTTGAATTTCTGTGGCGTACCGAATGAGTAAATAGAAGACGGATGGCTGCCCGCGCGGGGATCCATCTGTTCTATTGGCAAGTTGAGGCCAAACTCTGGCTGATATCGTCGCTTGACCTCGCGCTTTATATGCCTTGACATGTATATGCTTTTTGGAGTATATACCGAGGGTGGAATCTGTCTTCGAAATCATTGCCGAGCCGAACCGCCGCGCGATATTGAGCCTCCTGGTCTCCTCACAACAGTCGGTGGGAGAGATCGAGCGTCAACTTCGTATGCCGCAGCCCACCGTCTCAAAGCATCTGCGGGTGCTGCGCGAGACCGGTTTCGTGGAATCCACGGTGGACGCACAGCGGCGTCTCTACCGGCTCAAACCTGAACCGTTTCAGGAGGTGCATGCGTGGCTGGCTCAGTTCCGCCGGTTCTGGTCGGCTCATGTAGATGCTCTCGAACGCCACCTTGACCGCATGGAACAGTCAACGCCAGTAAAGTCAAACCCATCGAAGAAGAACATCAGTAAGAAGACCACGCGGCCCAAACCGCGAACGTGACCAAGGAGAAACGAAATGAAAATCAAATTGACCAGCGTATACGTGGACGACCAGGACAAGGCCCTGCGCTTCTATACGGAGGCACTAGGTTTTACCAAGAAAGCGGATTTCAGTAACGGCCCATACCGCTGGCTGACTGTGGCCTCACCCGAGGAGCCGGACGGCACTGAACTGCAGCTGGCGCTGAACAACAGTCCGGCAGCCAAAGCATATCAGCAGGCGATCTTTCAACAGAACCAGCCTGCGGCCAATTTTGTTACCGACGACATCAAGGCCGACTACGAGCGGATCAAGACCCGCGGCGCCGAGTTCACGATGCCGCCCACCGACGTGACCGGCTCGACCATTGCGATGCTGAACGACACCTGCGGCAACCTCATTCAGCTCACGCAGTTAAAGCGCTCGTCATGACCGGGCGCGAACACTATACTCCTGGTCCCGCCAACGTGGCGCGGGTACAGAAAGAGCGGGGACAAAACGGCGAAGAGAAATGGACGCTCATTCTCGTCCGCGAACTCCGCCACCCGCCCGAAAAAGTCTGGGAGGCGCTTACTGACCCGGCTCATCTGCGCGAGTGGGCTCCGTTTGAAGCTGATGGCAGCCTGGGCGCGGTTGGAACCACAGTGAAGCTCACCACCGTGGCTGCGCCCACGCTGCGCGTCACCGAAACAACAGTAACGCGGGCCGACGCTCCTGAGCTGCTTGAGTACAAATGGGGTGACTTCGATATGCGGTGGCAACTCGAAGCCTTGGGAGGCGGCACGCGCCTGACGCTGTGGACCAACATCGGTCACCGCTTCATCGCAATGGGCGCCGCCGGGTGGCACATTTGTTTCGACGTTCTGGACCACATGCTCAGCGGAAATCCCCTCGGCCGCATCGTCGGCCACGAGGCGATGAAGTTCGACTGGCAGCGGCTGCACGCGGAGTACGCCAAGCAGTTTGGAATCGAAACGCTTAACTGGCCGCCGAAGCCGGCTCAAAAGTCGTGAATCGAGGAGGATCACAAAATGATGAGCAGTGCCACCCAACGTTCGATTTTTCGCTGGATTCACATCATCTGTGGCATTCCGATACTCGGTTACATTTATGATTCGCCTTCGGATACTCACAACTACGCTCACAGCGTCAGGTATGTCTTTCTTCCTGTACTGCTGCTTTCGGGGCTTTGGATGTGGAAAGGCCATGTCGTTCGCCGACTTATTTCGAGGAGACCGGCGTAACTAAGACACTGGTGCGAGCCGGTGAGCGGCTCAAGGAGTTACTAACTTAATATCCCCTACCCTACCCCTATACCCCTACCCCCTCGATATTTAGGGGTCATCGAGTTAGCACGAAATTGTCCGCAAAATCCGTGCTCTAAAGGGCTTAGGGGCTAAAATTCGTGAAATAGAAGACTTACGGCCTAGTTCTTGGCCACGGATCGCCTTTGTCGCTCTCGCTCGATTTACTGCCCTTGCTTGGGCAAGCATGAACGAATCGAAAGCTGGGAACAAGGTCAGACGTCACAAGGCGGCTGTGGATTTTTTGGAGGTTGCTGTCGCGTCGGAAAAATTGGGGAACGTCCCGTTGGTCCCCGAGTTTCCCTCCCAAGATGCGGTTAGGATAGAGCTAGCTTGGGGCAAACCCTATCTCATACGCCGGGGCCGGTTCTTGCGAGGTTCTCCGGGTCGATATGAGACGTGACGCGAGCAAGCGCCAAGTTCAGCAACCGATCGTCGAAAAGGCGGAGCTTGCGTTCCGCGGCCGCTCGTCCAGCCGGCCAATTGAGTAACCCCGACTTGATGCCCCAAAGGGTTGGCTCCGCATCTTCTCGTTTAATCAGCCAGTCAACCGTCGCCAATAACTCCATGCCGAGAGGAGATTCGAACCCGTCAATCCGCTTAGCGGTCAGGTCCAACACGCGATTGAGGTGTTTCGACGATTCCTGTTGAAGGAACAGGTCGACGTATTTGCGACGCTCCTCATCAAACCAGATTGTGTCGGCGGGGCCCGCATCGCTCAACCGCTTGTCGCAGTGTAGGTAGGTCCCATCCAGCGCATCCAGCAAGTGACGAAGTCGGTCTGAATATGGCCCGTATTTGTCAGCCTTGAACTGGAGCTTTAAGGGGTCCTCAAATCCCAGCGAATGAATTGTACGCTCAAGAAACCAACCTAATTTTTGCACTTCGAGATACGTACATTCGATGCCGAGCACCCAGTAGCGACGAATCATCTCCGCAATCAGTACGCGAGCTGGGGTAAGTTCCTCGACGCCAGTGCGCTTTGCGACGTTTTGATATTTCGCAATTGGTTCGTAGACATGGATCTCCACATCTCCGAGATCGCCAAGAACTCGCTCTATTTCCGGCCGCACATCACTCCAGTCGAGCCCTCCATTGCCCGAGCCAAGCGGAGGAAGAGCAATCGACCGAATGTCGTTCTCGTGAATCACGCGTCGAAGATCCTTTAAGCCTTCGACGATCCACTCTAGTTTCGAGTCTTGCCGCCAATGCTTCTTCGTCGGGAAATTAATGATCCAGCGGGGACCCTCGAACGTTCGGTTCTCAGTAACGAACATTCGACCAATTCGAATCTCTTTGCCCTTGCAGGCCTCTTCATATGCGCGAAAATTTGCGGGGAACGCCTCCTTAAACATCAGAGCGATGCCTTTCCCCATCACGCCCACGGTATTCACCGTGTTCACGAGAGCCTCAACCTTGGCATCGAGTAGATTTCCTTTGACGAAGCGCATCATTTCAGAAATACCAACCCCTCTGCACAGTAGTCTGCATCTGGATCTTGCGTTTCACAAGTTCCATCCTGATTCCTGCATCGACAGCTTCTGTGTACGAGCAAATGCCAAGTAGCCCTTCCGTTGGCAGGTGTTTCCAAATCAGCGCCTCCGCTTGGTATCGCTCCTTCTTGCCAGGGTCATCCGGGTTGTGTTTGAAATCTCGTCTGTTAAGGAGGCCCCAGTCTACATGGTAAAGGTCGTCAAGATCGGTGAAATAATTCGCCGCCACCGGATACGCGTGTTGATCGGTAAACACGAACGGAATTCCCAATTCGGCAATCCGATGTAGCGAAGACACAAGAATCACAATTTGTTCGTTCGGAACTTGTTTGACATTATAACCGGTATGAATGTTCAACATCATGATCGAAAATGGCGTGAAATAGAAAGGGATGTAGTGGCTTAGAGTTCCGCCTGGTCCGACCGCCACCACCCGGCACGCCCGTTTGCCGATCAGGTCTAAATTGCCGATATTCTTGAAATGTGGGTCCAGTACGTTGCTCGTTGCTGCGTGCAATCCGTGCTCCAATATCCATGGTACATTGTCGCGGTGGGTGATCCGAAAAATGCGCGCGCGTTCGGTATTGAGAACTGCTGGCATCTGCATGCTTGCGGGAGATTAGAGCCTTAGGGCACTTCCTGCCACTTTGGGAACCGATCATTCTACCTGACGCCTCAAAGTTAATGGGCGTGCGTGACAGAGTCGTTCTAGTCTCTCGCGCAACGGAAAATCCGGGGACACACGGAACATTCCCAGTAACAAGTTTGAATCGCAACATAGAGAGACACGCGGAGCAGCACATACCTCATTCATTCGTGCGGAGCTCTCAGCCGCGCGACACGTTTCCCTAGGGCGCTGTTGCGACACCGTCACTGCATGGTGCGGGTTCACCGCTCACGGGGACTTCATGCCGTCCTCCTCATTAGGAATGGCTTCCGGTGACACGCCGCGAATGGTGGAAGTGTCCGGCGCAACTGGGGTGGTAGGCGTTTGAGAAAGTATTTCCTCAGCGGCTAAAGCCGGCATTTAAAACATGGCGGTTATCGCAGCGGTAAACCGCTGCGCCACCCAAAAGCTGCGCCATCCAAAAGCCAGACGTCGGTGATGGCGGCTGAACACTGATTCGAGGTCTGTGGTACCCACTCGTCGAAATGCGCGACGAGTGGGCAGCCTCTTCGCTGGTGGCGCACAGGTGGGACGGGCGCTACTTGCAATCGACCTTGTTGTCCTGCGCGGCAGCGATCTGCCACTTACCATTGCGCTTCAACCAGGTATCGGTCCAGATCTGGCACCACTTTGCGTCTGGATGGGTTTTGTCTTTGCCGATGGCGTGCTCGCTGCCGTAGATGATTGCCACGTCTTCGCCCGAAGAGAGAGAGAAGAAGCGCACCCTGGCATCGTCGAGTGCGCAGCCGCGCGCCGAGTGCGGGGCTTTTTCATCGCGTAGTTCATCTTCTTTGGTGTAGCGCTCGCCGCGAGTGCTGGTGCCCTGGAAATCGTCGGCCAACAACTCAGCGACAACTCCATTATTCGCGCAAGCGCCTTCGGCCCACTTGCGCTCCATGTCGATCATGAATTTTGCGGTCTGGTCGTCGGGTGCGGCCCAATGGCTTTGCGGGGCATGGGCGGCGGTCATCGTGATGAGGACAAGGACTACGACGCACGTTGCGAGGCACATCGGGTGCAGAATCGGGTGACGCATTGTCCCTCCGGTATTTACGTCACTATACAGCTAACTGACGCGTGTCGATGGACGGGCGGCCCACTCAAACCGACTTTTGGCTTGAGTGGGGGCTGGCCCATCCCTTCGGAAATAAATCCCGGCCGAGACTTGCAGCGTAGAAGCATCATCCAAGGATTCGGGGAGCGTAGAAGTGACACGCGCAACCGTGCATTCCCTGTGCCGGCGCTCTTGCGGGAACAAATACGCCTCCGTATAGTCGCTGCATGCGCTTGATCTGGCTGCTGCTTTGTCTAATTGTTCTGGCGTTCTGCGGCGTGGTCTATGCCGGCTGTCGATCCTGGCGGAAGTTGAACGCTGGCAAACGGATCATGGGTGTGTTGCTGCTGTCACCACACTTTCTGTTTGTCGTCAGTATTGTCGTGTCATTGCTATGCGGCCATCCTGCGCAAGGATCGCCTTGCTTCAACACCCAATTTATATGCGGCGTTCTCATCGTATTCATTCTGCCGGTTCCAGCTTTGGTAGGCACAATAACGGCGTTTATAATCTTTAAACTCACTCGCACGGCTTAGTAAGCTTTTATCGCGGGCGTCCGCCTTTTTAAAATATCTGCATGCACCATCTGAGGCTGCCCCATCCTTGCGCTTTTTTGGAACGATGGGCAAAGCTGAGCCAGTGCGAGGATGGCGAAGTTGCAGGTTCACCCGGAGCGCAGCTAAATTAGGTGGAAGAGTTGGAGGTGTACATGAAAAGGACCGTCCCGGTGGAATCTGCCTCTGCATTCATCTCTGCTTCTGCATTCATCGATGAGAAGATCAAGCAACTTGGGGATTGGCGCGGGAAGACGCTTGCGAAGGTGCGCGCCATAATACATGAGGCAGACCCTGAGATTGTCGAAGAGCGGAAGTGGGTGAAGCCGACATCGCCGGGCACTCCCGTCTTTTCCCACGCTGGCATTGTCTGCACGGGAGAGACGCACAAGAACGTCGTCAAGATGACATTTGCCAAGGGAGCTGCATTGAAGGACCCCGCCGGCTTGTTCAACTCCAGCCTCGAAGGGAATGTCAGGCGCGCCATCGACATCCACGAAGGCGACAAGATCGATGAGGCGGCATTGAAGGATCTCGTCCGCGCTGCAGTGGCGCTCAATCTAACGGGCAAGAACAAGTCGAAGCCCAAGACGAAACTCAAAGCGGTGCCCCCGCGAGCCAGCAGCAAGCGGGCCGACTAAGGCGGCGCGCTTCAGATACAGCACAAAGACTTGTTGTTCCTAATCCTTTCGGTATACGCTCTGTACTCTCCGCGACTCAACTCGGAGTGACTTCGGCTGCGCACCGCATGAAGGAAACGACCGCCAATGACGACTTGGAACGGTTCTGGACCGGTGCAGCGAAGTATGCCGCATACCTCGAGACGCCCGAGGGCCGACTGCGCCTCGATCTCGCCTTTGCCAATTTGCAGGACTTTCTGCCGCAGGCGACAGGGTCTTTGCGCGCTCTGGATCTTGGATGCGGCACCGGCGCTATCGCGGTGCGCTTGGCACAACTAGGCCTTCACGTGACGTTGCTGGATGCGTCTCTGGCAATGCTGGATTTGGCGGAGCGTGCAGCGCGGGAAGCAGGAGTTACGGAGAGGATCGCGCTGAAACATGGCGATGCCGCGCAATTGGCAAACTTGTTCGACGCCGGATCGTTCGATCTGATTCTTTGCCACAATATTCTGGAATATGTTGACGATCCGTCTGCGATGTTGCGCACTGCGGCTCGCGCCTTGCGAGACTCGTCGAGCAATATCTCAGTATTGGTGCGTAACCAGGCGGGCGAGGTGTTCAAGGCCGCAATAAAAGACGGTGACTTGGCTGCGGCCGAGCATAATCTCGCTGCTGAGTGGGGAGATGAGTCTCTGTACGGAGGCAAAGTGCGGCTATTTACGGCGGAGAGATTGCAAGCCATGTTATTCGAATCTTCACTCGCGGTTACGGCAGAGCGTGGTGTACGGGTTACGTCGGATTACTTGCCGCAGCAGGTCTCCCGAAATGATGAGTACCAGCGGATTCTCGAGCTAGAGCGCAAGCTGGGCAGGCGACCCGAATTTGCCGCAGTCGCCCGCTACATGCATTGCATCGCACATCGCGCAGTGGCAGATCACGCAGAAGCAGATCACGCAGGCCCAGTCATGAAGGACGGCGCATGAACAACGTCATAGCTCAGGCCTCGTCGTCCGGATCTCGCGTGACATCTGATGGCGGTATTTCGCTCGGGCTCGGACTTACCAACGAGTGTAACCTCGCTTGCGCCTTCTGCTACCGCGATCCAGCTCGCGCCGATCGTCTCTCTCTGGATCAAGTGAAGTTAGTCATGGAACGGTTGCCCATACGGTCGGTGAATCTCGGCACCGGCGAGAATGGCATGCATCCGGAGTTCAAGGCAATCCTGGCCTACCTGCAAACAAAACCGGTCAAGCTCACTATCACTTCGAATGGTCATAGTGTCGCTGTTATGGAAGACAATGAGCTGCGAGCCTTCCATGACATCGAGTTCTCTCTCGATTACGCGACGCAAGCCGAGCAGGATGCGCAGCGCGGGCAGGGCAATTGGGCACTCATCCAGCAGCAGGCAGAACGGTGTCTGAAGCTGGATATTCCTGTGACCATCATCGCCGTCATGATGAAATCGAATCACCTGGGTCTGGCGGATGTGGCGCGAGTAGCGAAACAGTTTGACGCACCCCTGCGAGTGAATGTCTACCAATCCGTGCGATCGGACGTTTATGCCCTGACCTACGAAGAGTACTGGGAAGGGTTCCGGCGCCTCTTTGAGGAGACCGACGTAATCGCGATTGGCGAGCCGCTGGTTCGCGCAATGGCGGGGCTCGCAC
>JBAVZU010000027.1:0-5972 GCA_049588915.1 Candidatus Sulfotelmatobacter sp. | reverse complement strand
GCAGAAATGTCGCTGTGACGGACTGCGCCGAGTTCATGGGGACGACGCAGGTTGAGGCCGATCCCGAACAGCCGCCGCCGCTCCAGGATGTGAAAGTGTAGCCCGTGCCTGCAGTTGCAGTCAGCATGACCGATGTGTTGTAGGTAAAGCTTGCCGAGCAGCTGGAAGGGCAGGAGATTCCGCTGGGCGAACTGGAAACCGATCCTGTGCCCACAATAGTCTGCGTCAAGGTCTCATTCGGCAGAAATGTCGCTGTGACGGACTGCGCCGAGTTCATGCTGACGACGCAGGTTGAGGCCGATCCCGAGCACCCGCCGCCCGACCATCCCCCGAACGTATAGCCTGTAGCCGGAGTCTCGGTCAGCCTTATCGGTGTGTTGTAGGTAAAAGTCGCCGAGCAGGCGGAAGGGCAGGAGATTCCGCTGGGAGAGCTGGAAACCGAACCTATGCCAACAATGGTCTGCATCAAGGTCTCATTGGGCAGAAATGTCGCGGTCACGGATTGGGCCGCATTCATCGTGACCGTGCAGGTGGATGCCGATCCCGAGCACCCACCGCCCGACCAGCCGCCGAAGGTATAGCCGGCGCCCGGAGTTTCGGTCAGCTTTATCACGGTGCCTGTGCCAAAGGTTGCGCTGCAGGTCGAAGGACAGGAAATACCAACCGGTTTGCTTACCACTGTACCCGTGCCCGATATTGCTTGCGTTAGCGTGTAATTGATTCTGTAGTTAAACGACGCGATGGTGGAGGGGCTGTAGCCCGTCTCGCAGGCGACTGCCTTGATGGTCTCGGCAGCGGCAACAGGGATTGGACCGGTGTAAAGCTCGCTGGAGCAGGTTGCCGTGCCAGTCGCCGAATAGTAGATGGATGCGCCCGTCGAAGCGCTGCTGAGTGTCACGCTTTGCGCACCCGCGTAGGTGCCGGCGACCGGGCTTGCGGTCGGCGCAGCTGCCTTAAAGGTGTAGGTATACGAGGAGATGAGAGAGTTTGTCAGACCGCTTTCCGTCGCAAGAATCTCCAATTTCGTATTGGTAACGTCAAGCAGGAGCGGCCCGGAATAGATGGACGAACCGGGACCGCACGTTCCGGGAGTAGGCGCGGTTGGCGGGATGCCGGAAGTGGTAAAGCAACCCGTCGCCCCGTTGGCGATCGTGCAGCTCACGTTTTTGTTGTTTGAATAGACTCCGGTGCCCGGCGTGCAGGTTGGAGTCGCTACACGGCCCTGTACGGCAGGAGTCTGCGCGAAGACAGACAGCGACAAACCTAGAATCAACACGCACCGCAGAACTGGCCGTAGCGAATGAAGGACGGGTTCCGTAAAATTAGTCTTCCGCGTCAGCAATAACAAATGGCCTCCGCAACGGTCACCCGTGTTCCAATTGAGATTAATTAAATGGGGCGCATGGGAGTGTACCAACAACAGCAGGTATGGGCAACTAGCTTTTTTCTCTCTATTCGATGATCCCGCGGATGAAGGCTCGTCCGTCGATGTGAAGGGCGGCCACCCTGTATGTGTTCAAGCTGCCCAGAATCCCTTGCGTCTGTGAATAGGAATAGAGACTAGGTTGGCTCACGCTTGGAGTTCAATGAGAGTGCGGTCGCACTGGCAAACTCGCCCAGACATTCATCAGGCCCAGAGTCTCACGCGCGACGGAGAAAACATCCCGCGTGTTTCGCCACCAGTGATCCGCATCGAACGGATCTTCGTAAGCGGCGTGCACTGTAAGAGTTAAATTCCCACCCACCAGCTTTTTCCACAAAGCTCTGACTCGTCGTGTGTGTGGCGGCGAAGTCACGATAATCACCCTTTTCTTTCCCGTCCGCAGCATCTCCCGCGCCACCTCTTCTACTTCCTGCTCTGTATTCAGAATGCTGTCCGGAAGAATATGGACTACCCCATCTGGAACGCCCTCGTGGACCAGAATTTCGCGGTTGTACTCTTCCTCGCCGACATAATGAATTCCGAGCGCTTCCAGTTGGCTGGCGGGATTCTCCGGTCGGCTCACCCACACCTCCGGCGCATAACCCCGACGAAAAACTTTTGCGGCTTCGTCCGCGCGAGGTGGCATCGCGCCACTCAGAACGACGATTACGTCCGCGGAAGAAAGCGGATCCTCACGGATCAGCCACCGACCCAGGTTGCGAAATCCCAACACTCCCAGAGCGATCAATAGCACGAACGAAAAGAGGAGTCTGCCCGTCGCGGTCTTCCGTGTCATGTTGTTTTTAGTATGCTTGTTGTCTTAAGTGTGCTTCCCTGAAGACAATGTGCGAGTAGAACCGATGTAAGTTAGGTTCTCAAGTTCCAAATTTTATTCTCAAGTTAGCCCATCCCGACGGTGATCGCATATCGCAGAAATCATCTCAGCCGCCGCTGACGGCAGGGACGATCGAAATCTCGCATCCAGTAGGGACGGGACTCGCTAGTCCGCCTGTATATCGAACATTCTCATTCCCGATGAAAATATTCACATGTTCCCGCACTTGACCTTGTTCCGTTGCGATCCGATCTCGCAGTCCAGGATAGAGCATCCAGAGAGCCGATAGAGCTTCGGCCAAAGTTGCGGGCGATGCTTCGATCTCGACCTTGCTGCGTCCAGCCGTAAATTCTCGCAACGCCCCCGGAATGTAAAAAGTGACCGCCATTTGGATCACCTCTTCGTTCTACGCGTCTTTCCTTTGGTTGCAGATTTCGTTTGATGGGAAGGGGTCTTAGGCAATGTTGTCCGTAAACCGCCGGAGGCGTCCTCCACTATTGCATTCCGGATACAGACCACCGACGGCAGCCCTTCCAGTATCTTTTGCCACGTGCGTCCCTCATCGCGAGAACCAAATAGCTGGCCGCTTCGTGTGCCGAAGTAAATTCCGACCGGGTCGAATGAGTCGGCTGTAATAGCATCGCGCAGCACAGTTTCGTAAGCGCGTTTTTGGGGCAAGCCGCGTGCCAGAGACTCCCACGAAGCGCCACTGTTGCGGGTTCGATAAACCCGCAGGCGCCCCTCGCACGCGCAGCGAAATTCATCAGATTCAACCGGAACGATATATACGCACTCAGGGTTTCTGGGGTGCGTGAGCATGGCAAAACCAAAATCCGAGGGTACTCCGTTGGCAATATCTGTCCAAGTCTCGGCACAGTTGTCAGAGCGGTACAGTCCCCAATGACTTTGTAGAAAAAGGCGGTCCGGGCGAGCGGGATGCATAACAATTTTATGCACACATTGCCCGAACTCAGGATACTTCTCAGGCATAGTAACCGCACGGATACCCTGGTTCTGCGCCGTCCAGCTACTTCCGCCATCGTCCGTCCGGTAAACACCGCCCGCTGATATGGCTACGTACATCCGCTGGCTATTAGCGGGGTCGAGCAGAATGGTGTGCAAAGCCAGTCCGCCATTTCCCGGCATCCAGCGCGGACGATGCGGATGATCGAACAGGCCGCGCACCAGTGACCAGGTTTCGCCGGCGTCGCGGCTTTCGAAAAGCGCAGCCGGCTCTACGCCGCAATAGAGCACGTCCGGCTCCTCGGGCCGCCCGAGCGCAATCTGCCAGATGTTCTTCAGTGAAACGCCAGTATCGGCGGGAAATCGAATGGGGGCCTGCTGCGGATTGGTCCAGCTCTTTCCGAAATCGTCGCTGGATCGTAGAAGGGTGCCCCAATAGCTCTGCGTCGAAGCCCAAATGCGATGCTGGCCGCCGCGGTTGTCAAACGCCATCGCGTAAACATTATGCCCATGGAAATAAGGGCCCCCAACCTCCCAACGGGCGCGCTTTGCGTTTGATCGCAGGATGAACGCTCCCTTAGTCGTTCCCACCACTAAAAGAAAATCTCCTTTCTTGACATGAGCGTGTTTCACGCCGTGCAAGATGGTCGTCTTCGGCGCATTTGGATCGGGTCCGGGACTCGTAGAAACGATTGCCGCAGACTGAACAGCTTCCAGAGCAGCCTGAACCTCACTTGCGCGTTGATAGCGCTGTGGCGGTTCCTTGGCCAGGCAGCGTTGAATCACAGCCCACAAACCCGGGGGAACGGGAGGGCCAAGGGGCTTTGGGATTTCTCTCAGGATGGCTGAGCTGATTTCAAAACCGGTGCGACCCTCAAACGGTAGGCGACCGGACGCCGCTTCGTAGAGCACAACCCCAAGTGCCCACAGATCGCCTCGATGGTCGGCGGCCTCGCCCCCCAGGATTTCAGGCGCCATGTACGGCAAAGTGCCGCTCACGCCCGACGCGTCCTCAATGCTCGCAAACGAACGCGTAGTTCCTTCGAATATGCCGCTGCCGATCTGTTTGGCTAAACCAAAGTCGAGAACTTTGACCAGACCGTCCGCCGTGATGACGATATTCGCCGTCTTCAAATCTCGATGCACGATTCCGCGGTCATGAGCCCGGGAGAGCGCGCTCGCGATCTGCACCCCATAGCGCAACACCGATTCAGGCGGTAGTCCTCCGCCCAGGCTCATGGCGGCCAGAGACTTGCCCTCGACCAGCTCCATCACGATATAAAGCTCGCCCTCATTTTCGCCAACTTCGTGAATGGTGCAGATGTTGGGATGAGAGAGCGAGGAAGAAGCGCGCGCCTCGTGGAGCAAACGTTGGCTCGACGAAGTATCCAGACGCACATCCTTCTTGACGACTTTCAGGGCCACGTCGCGGTGCAGCACCTCATCGTAAGCGCGATAGACAACCCCCATTCCTCCTTCCCCAATCTTCGCCACAATTCGGCAATGACCGAGAACTTTACCGATCACAAAGTGCTCCTTTTATCGCCCAATGTTAGGCTGCGCTTTGAAGCTCCGTCAATGAATGCGAGCTTCTATGCGAGCACCGTGGTCGCCGACGTAATAAAGTCAGGCACAAATTAGGGGGCAATAATTTAATTGACTCGCCCACTGGTTTTCGGCAACCTTGTTGCGATGCTAGAGCGCATGTAGGCTTCGGTGCGAAAGTCATAATCCAGAGCGGCAAACTGTTTTCAGCGAGGCAAACTGGCTGGTCCGTGCTTTGAGCAGGCTGGCAAGAGAAACCGGCAATTGGGACCGGACCAAACAGGATTTGTTTTTTACGGCGGTGACTAAATCCAATTTTGCCTACACTGCACCGTTATTCCGCATCCAAGTTTTCTGGAATTAACCCATATGAATCCGAGAATCCAAACACCTTCCCTCGTTCTGCTAACGGCCGCTTGCTTCTTACTGACATTAGTAATTTCGGCCTGTAACAAAAACCAAAACCCGGATACCAGCACTCAAAATCAACCGGCGCAGCCCGATCAGACGCAGCAGGATCCAGCCGCTGCGGCGAACCTGGCCCCTGCGAGCGAAACGCAGGCCACAAGTGGCAACCAACAGAGCAGCGATCAGAGCCAGGACAACTCCGATTACGATGCCGACAACCAGGATACAGATTACGGGCAGCCTGCGGTGCAGGCATCCGACCCTCCTCCTCCCCTGCCGGAATATTCGCAGCCGGAATGCCCAGGCGAGGGCTATCTGTGGACGCCCGGCTATTGGAGTTATGGTTCTGAAGGCTACTACTGGGTTCCCGGCGCATGGGCCCGCCCGCCCGAGGTTGGCTATTTGTGGACCCCCGGCTACTGGGGATATTCGGGTGGGAGATATCGCTACCACTACGGCTATTGGGGCCGGCATATCGGCTATTACGGTGGAATCGACTATGGATTCGGATACGTGGGAGTTGGATATCAGGGCGGATATTGGAACGGCGGCCGTTTCGACTATAACCGCGCCGTAAACAATGTGAACGTCTCCACTGTGCAGGTTTATAACCGCACGGTCACTAACACGGTCATCGTTAACAACACCACCGTCAACGTCACGAATAACCGCGCCAGCTACAACGGGCCGGGAGGCGTGAATCGCCGGCCTCTGCCGACGGAAGTCGCCGCAACCCGCGAGCAGCGCATTCCACCGATGAACACCCAGGTGCAGCATCAGCAGCAGGCGGCACAAAAT
>JBAVZU010000026.1:0-24548 GCA_049588915.1 Candidatus Sulfotelmatobacter sp. | reverse complement strand
GCGGCAGCACAGAGTTAGAAGCAAAGGCCGCAAAAACAACCGGAAATCGCACTGTTCGACATCATCCACTATAACAACAACCGAAAGAAAAACACGCTAAACATCAATTTTTCAGCAGCCTGCTAGGAGATCACGGGATTGGATGCAGAGCTACTCTTCCCCGATTCGTCGCATACAAGGAGGTATTGAGAAGTTTCGAAATTCTTGCGGCGGCTAGCCCTCGATTTCGCCTAGAGAGAGTTTCGGGGATTCGGCTCGGCAGCAGACGCCATACCGCTGCCACAGCCGAAACCAGGGGCTATTGGCTTGCTGCTGATCGTGCCGCCGATTCGCAGCCGCGAGATCGCTCCGGCTCAGCGGTCTGGTATCTGGCAGTACGAGGATTTGCTCAAGGTACTCGATTTCGGCGATGGTTCGGTCAATGTTCATGCTGCTCAAGTTGGATGCACCCGTAACAAGCATACTAGAATTCGCGAGTGCATCGTCCGGTGCGCATCCGGCTGTTGTGGGGTTTGCGTGGATGCAGTCCACGTCGGAACGCTCGAAAGCGACAATCTTGGATGGAAGACCGGACGATATACAGACGACGCCCCTTGACCTGATGTCCAAACTAGCTTGACTTCTTGCGATCACCGCGGCCATCTGAAATCAACTGGAGAAATGTATAACACGCTGGTCGGCCATCCTGCCACCACGGTTTCGTTCCGACTTTGAGGAATTGGCGTTGTAAAAGATGAACCGGTCATAACGAGGGGGCCACTGACGAACTTGATCGCGCAACGCACGCAAACTGATCTGACATGATTTGCTTCTCTCGAGATCAGACCGCTCAATGAAATCATGCTGCCGCGGTATACCTGGTCGCGATCGCTTCTTTATTTTGCTCCGGCTATCGACGGCCGATGCTGCACCGCCCGCACGTTGCCCGCACCCCGTTGCTTGCCGCTGCAGCTGCGGTTAGCAAAAGAAATCCTAAAAGGCCCAGGCTCAAATTTTTGACATGGCTCCGCCTCATCACTCTATGCATGAATATGCCTCTCGCAGCTCATTTCGGACATACCTTTGCAATGGTACAACCTGCAATGAGCCCCGAATCAGATCTACAGTGTCATCCGATGGCGCCCCGCATTTCCAACGTAATCTCCAGTCGGGCAGGCCTCATCATCGGCAGCGAATGGCGCGAAATTTTCATTTCGGCCAGACATTCAGTGAACGAAGTTGACTGCTATTGCCGGCGTGATCGTCAACGCAGTGTTGCGCCCGGCCGGGATCACCCGCGCCCCAAGCAGTACTCCGATATTGCTTTTCCAGTTGTATTCGATTGCCGGAGCCAGACCGAAGGCGCCGGTCGCGCCGGAATTGAGCCGAACCGGCTGACCAGGATCCGAAATGTTGTAACCAGTCACGGGGGTATTTCCCTGGTGACGATAAGTTGCATCGAGTGCAAGGACCCAGTGCTTCGTTGCGCTGTATTCCCACGCAGCGTCGACAAAGACCGATGGTCCAGGTCTGGCCTGCCCACGAAAGCCCGCTGACGTCCCATAGACGCTGTCTTCCTGAATGCTCGCGCTCCGGGAGAACGACGGTGCGACGTTAAAGCGCATGCGCAGAATGCGTCTGTTCGGAAGCCAGAAAAATGTTTGTGAGTAGAATGCCGGAGTTGTGGTGAAAGCTCCGGCTCCGAAGCCGTCGCTCGGGCGATTGCCAAGCTGATCATACCTCCCCGTAGGAAGTATTTCTTGCACAGCGATAGACATTGTCGGAATCCAACTATTCTCTCGGAAAAGATGAAGCCGATATTGCGCTTGCAGGGTGAGGTCGCCCACTCCGATTCCAGCGCTGCTGGGGCCATTGCTGACCTCGTTGTAGCCGAAGGTCGGAATCATGCCAACTGTAAATTTGTTCGCAACTCCGTACAACGCGTAAGTGAGCGATCCGAAGCTGTTCTCATGAGGAACCCTGACGCGAGTGCCGCTCGGATTGTAGAAGCCCTGGGTAGTCACATCGTAGAGATAGGGCTCGACGAGGAAGTGCCCTCGCGGCAGCGTGTTAGCTGAAGGTGCAAGCATGGGGCCGATCCACCAAGCATCGTCCAGCGACTGGCGCAAAGCAGCGGAAGGCGAAGTCGGTTCCTGCGCTTGTGCCGTAACGAGCGTCATTGCAAGCAAGATCATTATTTTGCAGATCACTTTGGCGATGACGCTCCCTGCGCCTTTTTGGCAAACATGATCTGCCCGCCTGTGCCGCAGCTTATCGCCGTGAAAACCATTGCGACCATGGCGATCAGGATGGATGTGACCACGTGTTCCCGGCCAGAGTTGCTAAAAACACCGTAAGCTGGCATGGGCGCAGTCGGTTGAATAACAATAATGCCGTAAAGAATTAGATCCCAGAGGGTGAGAGATCGGCGAAGGCGCGTAGCCGGAGAGACAGCACTCGCCGTGAAGGCCTTCACGCTTCTATGCTCGCCCATGATCTGGTTCGAGCGGATTCTTCGACGGCGCGTAGCACTCGTTGCACGTTTACGGCGTCCTGAAAATTCGCATGAAATGGCTCATTCTTCTCAAGGGAGTTGAGAAAATCGGCAAGAGTCAGAATGAATGTATGCTCATACCCGAGAATGTGTCCGGGTGGCCAGAAATTGGATGTGTAAGGATGTCCAGGGCCAGTCACTAAGACGTTATGACTACCTTGCACTTCCGTGGCGTCATCGGCGTTGAACACGTGCAGACGATTGAGATCCTCCAAATCAAAACGGATCGCGCCCTTGGCCCCGTGGATTTCCAAATAGTTGCGATTGCGGCAGCCGATTGCAAAGCGAGTGGCCTCGAAACTTCCTACGCTTCCATTCGCAAAACGCGCAAGCATCAGTACGGCGTCATCTACTTCACGCGCTGGAGTAAAGGTCTGGACCAGAGCTGAAACTTCATCGACCGACCCATTCAACATCAAAGCTAAGTCGATGGAGTGCGACAGCAGATCGCCCATCGCGCCAGAGCCAGCTTCCGACTGCTTGAATCTCCATGCATCCGGGCTGACTGGGTCTGCTCCCCAGCTTTGCAGATACATGGCCCTGTAATGGTAGATTTGACCCAGTCTTCCCTCGTCCACCAATTTCTTGGCGAGAGCAATCGCGGGTACACGGCGATAATTAAACCATACCAGGGTAGGAACATTCTGCGCTGCGTTGGCCATGCGCTCTGCTTCCTCCACTGACATCGCGAGCGGTTTCTCACAAAGTAAAATTTTTCCTGCTTGGGCCGCGGAAATTGCAATTTGTGCGTGGAGATAATTGGGAGTGCAGATGTCGATGACGTCTACATCTTTTCGTTCTACTACTGACTCCCAATTGCTTGCGACTTCCTCCCAACCCCAGCGCGCAGCCATTGCCTTAAGCTGTGTTTGATTCCGTCCACATATCACCTTCAAGTTCAGCTCGTATGGGGATTCACAAAAATGACCGACTTGATGAAAGGCATTGGAGTGCGCTCGTCCCATAAATCCCTGGCCGATCATCGCCACATTTAGTCGTTTACGTGTCATGCTTGCCTGCCTAAGACTTTGTGGAAGGCATGCACAATATCCTCTTCGTCCCGGTCCGTAAGGCACGAAGGAATCGCGAGCAAGATCCTGCGTTCGAACAAACTATCGGCGACTGGGCATATGCCTTTGTGATAGCTGGCAGTCGAGCCTCCATTCTCCGACAGTTTCCAAGGCGATCCTTTCTTGTCCACACTCGTTTTATACACCAGACTCGGTATATTGAAATAAACATGAAGACCCCAATTGGTCATCACGACGTTGTTGACGCCCTGGGATGCAGTGACGCCTTCGGCGCGCAAAGCTTGATTGACTTGGGTGGCAACTTCAGGCGTGTCAAAAGTTGAAATCAGAAAGGAGCCGGTATCGCCCTGTGGATCAACAATCTTCCTTAGTCGCTCTTGACGGAACTCTTCCAGCGCCTTTGCGAATGCGATATCTGCTGCCGTGCATTGCGGCGATTATTCTCGGTAGTTTTCGAAGTTGTACGCGCAAGATGGAAGCGCGTAGTTCATCGATCCGGTACCCTCGTCCCCACAAGCACAAGGCAAGGTTGTCAAAGACGGTCCGGCCGTTATCGTCCCGAGCGTAGCCCAGGTCATGACAGGCAAACGCTCGGTCGCAGAGGCGAGCGTCATTGGTGACGAGGGCTCCGCCCTCTCCGCGGGTCATATTCTTGTTCATCTGGAAGCTGAATATCCCCATGTCCCCAAATGTGCCGACCTTTTTCTCCTGAACACTTCCCCCAGCACACTGGGCACAGTCCTCGGGAAGAAACAATCCGCGCCCGCGGGCTAACTTGAGAAGTTCGGTAATGTTTGCCGGCGCACCACTCATGTGGATTGCAATGATTCCTGTTGTTCGCGGGGTAATGGATTTCTGGACAGCAATGGGATCAAGACAGAAAGTGTCATCGATGTCAGCCAGCACCGGAATGGCCCCGAGGTTTACCACGGCTGCAGCAACCGAAACCCATGGGCGGATCAATTCGTAGAAATGCGCCGGTGACCGTTCAGTTCCGGTTTGTCGGCACATTCGGGAGCAACGCAAGAGAAGAACCGAAAAGATGGGAACGCGGTCGGCATGGCGTTCCCGATCAGGTAACAGCGGCAGATTCCTGACACATGCCTAGTGTCTGGAGAATGCTGTAGATGGGGTTAAGCCCGAGCTGGTTTCGCTCTCCTTGAGGTCCATGCGTTCAATGAGACCGTTTGCGATGGTATAAACGTGCCACACCTCGCTGTCAGAAAGGACTTCGCCATCAAGGCTTTTTACGAGTTGATGAACTTTGACGTCAGTAATGCCGCCTTCCTGGTCGATTACCTCAAGTGGTTCCACATGAGGATCAAACTCCTTCCACTGACGGGTCCAGTAGGATCGAATCTCTTTTTTCCCCACGACACGCCCGCCTTCCGAAGCCTTGGGCCAGCTAACGTTCTCACTCATGAGCGCCAGAGCGCTGTCGATATCCCGACGATTGAATGCAGAGTAGGCCCGAGCGATCAACGTCTGTGTGTTCAGCATGAATCCTCCAGAGTACGTGGACTTTCCCCATCAGATGCCTGAGATGCTGTCGAGGCTCGCTTAAAACATGAGGCTACTCTGCCTATTCACGTGACACCCGCGACTTCATCGCGTCTGCGGCTTTGCCGATCGGGAGGCGGTCCTGAAAAACTGCCGTAACGGCTTCACCGAAGTCGGCGGACGAAATCGAGGTCGAGGCCCGACAAAGGCGCGCCGACCTCATGCATAGCAGCGCCTATTGCCAGTGATCCGAGATCAATCGCGACCAATCCAGTGCCGTTGATCAATTCGATTACTAGCGTTTGGCTTCGGTGTCGTCTGCGGATGTAAAGATGACGCGACGGGCTTTGTTCGGCGAGAAGTCCTGTATCCAGCGCTATCGGCATGTTGCTGATCGATTTTACAAGCCGTGCGCCAACCGCCATCTCATACGGGCGTCCGACGACTCACGGAATAGCGGCAGCATCGCCTGGTAAACGGCGAGGACGCCGAATACGTTGGTTTCCCACACCGCGCGTATTTCATCGAGAGACGCGTTGCTCGCCAGGGTTATCTTCCTGTACTCCTGAAGCGGCAAGTCGCCCTTCCTCGTATTTGAGATAGCAGCGTTATTGACGAGCAGGGCGAGGCGGCCAAACTCCTTGCGGATGCGTTCCGCCGCGGCGGCGATCGAAGGACGATCCGTTACGTCGAGCTGAAGGGCGATGGCACCCTGTCCGATTTCCTTGGCCGCGGCCTCGCCGCGCTCGAAATTGCGCGACCCGACCAGCACCGTTAGACCATTCGCTACAAGTTCCTTTGCCACCTGAAACCCGACTCCTTGATTGGCCCCGGTGACCAGGGCAATGTGTTTGCTCTGCATAGAGAATCTCCTTTTAGGTTCAGGCCTGGAAATACTGCATGTTCTCAAGATCGGCGATAAGGCCGGGCCCGGTGGGGTTCCATCCCAACTGTTTCCGTGTTTGCGCACTGGAAGCCGGCATGTCGGCGCCCGCGAACATCGCAAGCCAGCCAAAGTGAGCTTGCGCCTTCTCTGGAGGAAGGCTGACTACTGGGACTTTCAACCCTTTGCCAATGACTGCAGCAATTTCCCGCATCGGTATCCCTTCTTCAGCGACCGCGTGGTACTTGCTTCCTGCTTCGCTCTTCTCCAACGCGAGCCTGTAGAGATGGGCAACATCCCGAACATGCGCCGCTGGCCAGCGATTGCCTCCGTCACCGATGTACGCCGCCATTCCCTTCTCGCGGGCTACTTGGACCGCGTAGGTGATCAGGCCCTGCTTCACCGTGTCGTGGACCTGGGGCAGGCGCACCACCGACACGTTCACTCCGCGCTCCGCTACAGAAGCTCCTGCGAGTTCCGAGCCTTTACGAGGATTTGGGTGGTTGGCATCGAAATGATTTTCGGTCGCGGGCTGACCTGGAGCAGCATTGCCCATTCCGGTTCCGGAAGTGATGAGGAGCGGCCGGTCCGATCCGATGAGCGCGGCGCCAAGCGCCTCGATGGCGCGCTTGTCCTTTTCACAGATCTCGATGAACCTCGAGAAGTCCTGGCCGAAGGCGCTGTGGTCGAAGGCGAGGTGAATCACGCCATCGGCCTGAGCAGCGCCGCTGCGCAGGCTTTCTGTATCTTCGAGGTTCCCTCGATGCACCTTGGCCCCGGCGGCGATCAAAGATTGAGCGCCAGCCTCGCTACGAGCGAAGCCGAGTACCTGATGGCCAGCGTTAATTAATTCCTGAACGGTGGTGTACCCGATAAAACCTGTAGCGCCCGTAACAAATACCTTCATAAATTGTCCCTCCTGAATTGTTGTGACATGAATGACAGCGCGGACGGCTACCGAGCCCGTTGGGCTTGACCGATTGCGTCGAGATCCGCCAGTACTCCAGCCGGGATCCGAAGCGTCGCGGTCTTCAAGTTCTCGCGGAGATGTACGAGGGAAGATGTTCCCGGGATCAATAAGATGTTGGGGGAACGATGGAGAAGCCAGGCGAGCGCAACCTGCATGGGCGTGGCTTCCAGTGATGCTGCTGCCGCGTCAAGTGCCGAAGACTGTAACGGGGTGAAGCCTCCCAGCGGGAAAAACGGAACGTAGGCGATCCCTTGAGCAGCCAGGTCATCGATGAAGGCGTCATCATTCCTGCGGGCTACGTTGTAGAAATTCTGCACGCACACGACCTCGGTAATGGTTTGAGCCTCCGAGAGCTGGCTAGGAGTTATGTTGCTTAGTCCGATATGACGAATCAGTCCCTGACGTTTGAGTTCGGCAAGCACGGTCAGAGGCTCCTCAATCGAACCCTCCGACGGCTCCGCCATGCCTCCAACGCGGAGATTGACAACATCGATGTGATCGAGCCCGAGATTTCTCAGGTTGTCATGAACTCCGTCGATGAGTTCCTGGCGGGAGAGAGGATGAATCCAGGACTTGTCCGAACCGCGCCGGGCGCCCAATTTGGTGACGATTACGAGACCGTCCGGATACGGATGAAGCGCCTGCTTGATGATCTGATTGGTCACGTGCGGTCCGTAATAGTCGCTGGTATCAATATGGTTTACGCCGGACTCTACTGCCTCGCGAAGAACCGCAATGGCGGCATCGACGTCCCGTGGTGGTCCCCAGACGCCGGGTCCGGCGAGCTGCATCGCACCGTATCCCATGCGGTTCAAAGTCATCGATGTATCAGGCAGCGAGAAGCTTCCAGCAAAATCGGTTTGTTCGATCATTATCTTTCCTCCTTGTTACAATTCATTTGATGAAGGATTCTTCAGGTTTGGAGTTCGCATATGCCGGCTGATGCGGTCATTGCATTCGAGCCAAGAAAGACGCCCGTCCAAGCGAGGTCAACGGTCACGGTCGAGGCGATTTCTGAGGCAACTATTCAGGTTTTGCTCAACCATGGGGTAGAGCGATTGACGACGACGCGGGTCGCCCAGCGTGCTGGCGTCTCGGTGGGCACGCTGTATCAGTACTACCCCAATAAGCAGTCGCTGCTGTTTGCAGTGCTGGAAAATCACCTCAATAATGTCATTGCGAGGGTAGAGGCTACATGCGCGGGCGCGTGTCACAAGCCGCTAGCCGAAATGATTAAAGAAATGGTGGAGGCGTTCGTTGACGCCAAGATGAAGCGCGCGGACATCTCCGTGGCCCTCTATCGGGTCGGGGTCGACGTTGGTGGACCCGCTTTGATCAAACGGATTAACCAACGGTCTCGAAAAACTGTTGAGGCGATGCTGGAGACAGCGTCCGACATCAAGTCGCCACCCGACAAATTCGCCATCGACATAATGCTTTCAGCCATGGCGGGCGCGATGCGTTCCTTGCTGGAGAATGGACCATCCCTTACAACGGTCCGCAAAGCGCGAGAGCAACTCGTGCTCCTTTGTCAGTCATATATGGCGGCCGCGACAGCCAAACGCGATGAGAGCACTCGCCGCGGTTGTTAGCAACGATCCGTTGAGCATTCACTTCAATTGTTGGTGATCCGGGGGCGTTGTCCAGAAACCGGCTTGGAGGAGAACAATTGCAATCTCCCCGAAGCCGAGTTGTGGCCCGGAATCACGGGACAGCTTCCGGTTGTGTTGCACAACGATTGTCGGACGACGTCATAGCGTAGCATTGCCGGAAAGACGGGTGCGGAAGACGGATTGGGCCGGGCTGAAGTCAGGCGAAACGCGGCCTGACGGGTGGACTCGCCCCGGCCTTGGGGAAAATTTTGAAAGCCGAGCGTTGCCCACCCCACGCAGACCGTGTATTCATTGCCGAACCCGATCCCGCACCCAGCGAATAGAAGCTCATTGTTGATCGGGAACTTCAACCTGCATTATGTGAATAAATCCGGTGTCAGGATCAACGTGCACGATGACCGCTACGTGTTGACCTTCGTGGCCCTTCAGGGCGGCGGGGTTATCCACTTTATAGTTTTCGTTGTCTTTGTCATTGGTGAAATTCTCGCCGTTGGAACTTACACTTCCCGACATGTTCTGATTGGACTTCGCGTTATTTTGATTTGGGTCGTTTTGACTTTGATTTGAGTAATTTTGATCTTGCTGGCTGCCGCTCTGTTGCGCAAATGCCTGAACCGTAGCCGCAACGCACAGAGCCAGCGTGAGAGCGAATAATCCCAACATTAGCTTTTTCATATTGAGTTCCCTCCGTTTGAACCTTGCATCCTTTGGAACCTCGCGTGGAGCGAGTCGATTGTTGCTTTCACTAAGTTACGCAGCGGGACCTTGCCAAAACAATTCTTCGTAAGAACAAATGTGGATTACGACTTTAGCCCTAAGGAATGGACCGGGAGAGACCAAACTCACGTAAGTGGCTGATGATGCATCGCCGCAGGGATTATTTGCCGGAAGCGGCATTCGGCAAATAAGTGCTTTGCAAAATCACGCTCGCGTGCACGGGCTTGCCGCTGGCATCGACAATCTCCAGAGGCGCGCCGGTTCTGGGATTCACCAATTCGACGCGCACTGTTCGCGGTGTGCCCACGTCTTTGGTGGATGACCGGTACGTAATCACGTACCGGGTTTTGAGATTCTCCATCATATCGTCGTAAATTGGGGAAAGATCAATTGTGTTTTGCGGAGAATAGGCGCGTCCACCGGAGACCATCGCTATATTCTGAAGATCTTTGTCCGCCTTCTCCCAATCCACCCGGCCCATTGAAGCGGTGAGGTCGTGCAGCTCCACGTCGTTTCGCAGGCTTCGCGCCAGGCTGATCGCGTAGATCGGAGAATCGGACTCTCCCGCGGCTTTCAGCGCATCCTGATAGCTGGCCTTGCTGAACGTATCAATCCCCGACGAAATGAGGATAAGAGCCTTGCGTCCCGATACTCCCCGCATTTGATCCAGAGTGAAAATCAGCGCATCGTAGAGATTCGTTTCGGAAACTTCAGGCGTTCCCAGCGAATAAAAGAGGCTCTCGATCACATCGTGGGGTTGGGAAAAATCCGCGATCTTCTCGACTTTATCGTTGTATTTCCATACTGCGATTTTGTCGGGATGCCCCACTGCCTCCAGGAGTTGGCGGCCGGCATTAGAAACCTGTTCGCTCAGAAGGCGATTGAATCCGGGTACGCGGCCGCCGAATTCCAGCAGTAATCCCAGCGAAACTGGAGGGTGCTCGATTTCCACTGTTTCAATTTGCTGCCGCTCTCCGTTCTCGTAAACCGCAAAGTTTTCACGCCGAATATTCGGAATGAAATAGCCGCTCGGATCCTGCACCAGGAGCTTCATCGTCACCAGGCCGGTGGCGGGATCGAAGTGGATCTCCGTTCTCTGCTTGCCCTGCCGGCCCTGGAATAGAGGGTTGGGCGCGCGGTTGGGAATGTGAATCCGTTCCGCAGCTTTGCTGGAATCCTGACGATCGGCAGATTGCTGGTTTTGGCGGCCGAGCGCCGTCGGGACGACGAACAACAACAACGGCAGCGTCAGTAATACGCATTGGCATTTGCACTTATTGGTTGTCAAGGCTTGGGCTTCCTTCTCGCAGGCATTAAGCGCGAATTTTTACAGGTCTGCATCACATAGAAGAGTTTTGGCGACAATTCTTGTGTTGAGATCGGACGAGTTCAGAGCAAATAGCAATTCCCAGGCAGCATCATTGTCCAAGCCTTTTCGCCATTGCAGAGCCCGCGCAAACAGATAGAGGACATCCAACTCGTCCGTATGGGTCGTACTTGCGCCGCTAGCTTGCACTGTTTCAGCGCTCATCATTGTTATTTTTGTTCGCGCTCCGCTTTCTGCGGGGCGAGCCTCTCGAGCAGCGCCAGCCACGAGCGATCTCGTAGCATGTAATCCTAGTGGCCGGCGCTGTCGATAACAATTCCTCGTGGGAATGAATCGAGATTCAGATAGGGAGCGTAGGATTTGGTGCGCCGAGCGTCACAAACGGTGATACGACTTTGGGAGTAGCGGGGGATAGCAGTGTCAGGCGGCGGATGCTTTGCAACTTTGAATTACGGGCATGCCAGCCTTCCGTCTATCTCAACACACTTGACCGGAACTGGAGCCATCGAAGACGATGCGTTCTATCCGATGGCATCGTAGAGCGCGAGTTGCCCATACCGCTAAAGTCGTAGAACAGCGTGTCACCCGTGGAGGAACCGTTTGTACTCATCCTCTCGGAATCACCCTTCCGTCTCACGGGGAATTGCCGCGAACTGTGAGTTTGAATAACATCCGAATTAGAGATGCACTTTGTCACGCTGGCCTGAGAACGAAAGCCAGGACAAGCGAGTCGAGTGTGGGGGACAGTCTTCTCCGCCAACGAGAAGCGCTTCACTGTTCCCCGTCTCCATTACGGCAACAAGCCGGTGACCATCGCGAGGGACATTATGATTACGACTCCAATTCTTCTAGAGGTTGAAAATCTACGCCACAAGTGGGGATGGTTTTTGACGCTGGGAGTAGTCATGCTGATTCTGGGAACCGTAGCGTTTTTCATTGCACCCGCGGCCACGATAGGAACCGTGTTGGTATTGGGCTGGCTGATTGTGCTGAGTGGTGTAGTGGAGTGTATCCATGCGTTCCGGATGAGGAAGTGGGGTGGAATTTTTCTGCACATCGTGGGCGGGATTTTGGGTGTACTGATTGGTCTGCTCATTGTTACGCATCCGGTTGCCGGGGCGCTGGCGTGGACGTTGCTGCTAGCGACGTTTTTCACGGTCATGGGAATCTTTCGCGTGGTCGCGGCGATTCGTCTGAAATTTCCGAACTGGGGTTGGGCAGTGTTCGACGGAGCGGTGACGCTTGGACTGGGAATTTTACTTTGGGCAGAGTGGCCCTGGTCGGGGTTCTGGTTTATGGGAGTTGCCGTGGGCATTTCGCTGGTCTTGCGCGGCTGGGCCTATGTGATGTTCGCTTTCGCACTCCACAGTCTGCCGGTACCAAGCCAGTTGAGGCAAGCAGCCTGACTGCGGATGAACAGGGAAGCCGATGGTTGTGCCGCCTGGAGATCCGTCCGCTGCCGCGGAAAAAACAAGAGTAGAGCGCGACGAGCTGCTCGACCGACTGGCCCGCACGCAGGCGGAGTAGGCGGCAATCCCTGCGTCCTTCTCATGAGATCCTCCCGGTACTCAACCGTAGTGATGCCGACGCCATAGAACCTCAACCGGAAGCAGCGGCGAGTTGCAGAATGGGCATCTACCGCTTTCCAGCGAAAGATAATGATGTTGTTTGCAGACGAATCCCTTCGGATGAAGGGACTGGCTAAGCACCAGGTTGCGAATCAGAAATGCCTTCCGGCGAAGCTGGAACAATCACGACCAGTACTTTTTGGCCTAAGACCCATCGAGCGTGATTCGGCGGACGGAGTTCCGCATACAGCGGCTCTGCTCCTTCAACCGACACCGTCACCCGCTCCTGATGATCGCCATAAAGCCCAACCCGTGAAATATCGCTTATGTTGCCGACTAGTCTTAGATCGTGCGTATTCACAAAAGCACCTCCGCGTCCTTGCCGTTCGATTGCTTGATAAGCCGGACCAGTCAGGTCCGGGCTGCTCGTGGACCGCATGATTAAATCCCGCAGTGACGTCATATGAAATTCCTCCCCGTCTTTGCTGTTTGAAAGGGTGATCTTAACGATTGTGAGTGCCTGCGCCAATTCATCGTCGGAATGAAGTGGAAGTCCGAGGGGACCGTTAGAAATGGTTCCCGCTGGCGTTCCATGCGCATCTAAAACTTTCGGATGAACAACTGTTTCGTAATAGCCCTCCCTTTTTTCGGTCGCGCTCCGACAGTCAATGCTAAAGGTAAGGGACGACAGCAACGACGCGTGTACCTCTACCCGGCTGACTGTCGATCTCCAGTGTGCCTCCTAGTCGCTCCGCGCGTTTTCGCATACTGATCAGACCGAAGCTGCCTTTCTTGTTCCGCAACCATCGGATTGGCTGAAAACCATGCCCGTTGTCGTCAATGCACAGTTGTACTTTCTTATTTTCACAAAGTAATTCGATCTGAACTTTCGTAGCGTGCGCGTGCTTAAGGATGTTGGCCATGGCTTCTTTGCCGATCCACAAGATCTCGTGGCGAATTTCGTGGGGCAGAGTGCCGCTCTCCCGTTGAACAGACAATTTCAATTCCACCGGTGTGGCATCAAAAAGCCGCTCGGCCAGGAACGATAAGGCTTCCGCCAAATCGTCGCCCTCCAGCGTTTCATGAGACAGAGTCCATATACAGCGACGGAGGTCGGCAAGGGTTTGACGGGCAACACTGACGGCGCGCTGCATATAAACACCGGCGATTTCGCGGTTCTGTTGAAGTTCGCATTCCGCCGCCTGCAGTTGAAGCGTAATCGCAGTCAGACTTTGGGACACCGTGTCGTGGATGTGGGTCGCCATCCGGCTGCGCTCTCTTTCGAGGGCCTGCTCATGCAGAAATGCGTTGTCCCGCTTCAGCGTTGTGACATCAGTGAGCGTGGCCACGGCTCCTACGATGCGGCCTGCTAAACCTCGAATCGGACTTGCGCTAAACAAGATGTCAACGCCACCATTCGGCCGAACCAGCCGACATTCTTCGTAGGAGACGCTTTCACCACCCAAAGCTCTCATCACCGGCCACTTTTCCGCGACGATGCGAGAGCCGTTGCGGTCGAGCAGCTCGCCCCAAATGTCCTCGGCGAAATCCATGCGCTTGCCTTCGGGATTCTGATCTCGCCGGGTCAACACTTTCGCGGACGCATTCGTCAGCACGATCGCTCCGTGGGTGTCGCAGACCACGATGGCGTCCTTGACCTGACGGAAAGCCATCTCGATTGCGGCACTTTGCGTGCAGCCCTTGCCCCCAGTTGTGACCGCAAGTTCCCGGGGTGAATCCAAGTGCGAGACCGGCGCCGCGCTAGAACAGATAGGCATTTTGGAAAGATTATTCGCTTTCATGGGTCGTCCTTGCTTTGTGTGGCAGCTCCCGGATGTACACCCGGTAGGCCACTCGAGACACCACCGGCTAGTGGCAAGGTTTCGAATGACTCCGCTGTGGCAGTCAAGAATCAGGCTGCCATCGTGGAATCCATATCTACCAGTCCGCGCCTCACGGCAACATTGATCGCCTCAGTGCGTCCGGTGACTTTCAACTTTTCAAGAATGTGAGTGACGTGGACTTTGACGGTGGCTTCGCTGATATTGAATACGACTCCAATTTCTTTGTTGCTCTTGCCTACCGCCAAGGTGCGAAGAACTTCCGTCTCGCGCGGGGTCAGTTGCCGGTCAGTGACCCGCTTGGCCAACACCGCGCCCACGGCGGCGGGGATCCACGACTTCCCGGAGCTGACCGCCCGGATGGACCTGACCAATTCCTCGGCCGGCGCATCTTTCAGCAGATAGCCCTGGGCACCGGCACGAAGCGCACGGTATATATCCTCTTGTCGCAATGGTCCGGTAGGCGTAATGGACATTATTAATATTCGTAATGTTCGTGATGTTGGTTACGTTTCGAATATTAGTGATGTTGACGACGCGGAGGTAATCGCCTCCATAGTGATACCAGGGAAAAAATGGCTCTCCCGGTCCCAGTGGAAACCAGCCTACCAGGTTCACGTTGACTCCGATCGAGAAGCCAGCGCCTCCGAGGAATGCGACCAGACCTGGCGCAAAGACTGGCAGCGGAACGATGGGTCCGGGCAGCCATCCCCAGGCGACTCCGATGTGAACCCATCGGCCGTAGTGGAAAGGACAAAATCCCCAGGGTTCGTCTTCCACCCAAGTCCAGCCCCAGGGACCGATCCAGGCCCAGTGCCCGAAGCGATAAGGAATCCAACCCACTGCAACCGTGGGATACCAAACCGGTCCGTAGTCGGCCACGTCATCCCAATAACCATATTCATCAAGATCGTCATACCCCGGCAGAGCAGGACTCACATATTGGCCGGATTTTGCGGACTCACGACGGCGGTCGCGACCTTCGCTCCAGCGATCGAAATCGTCGGGCGGCGGTATCGGCATGGATTCAATGTTGATGGTGTCGTGTCCGGTCAACTTCACCGCTTGGCCTGATTCAACACTCGCCGTGACTCCGCCACCGGTTAATTCGACGACGCCGCTGTTCACGGTTACGAACGTATAAGAGCCGTTTCGATCGACGTCAACGCGGTAGTCGCCCGGCTTTTGAACAGTGAGAGCTCCGTTCGGAGTATCCACTTCGACTGTGTTACCGCTGGGCAACTGATAGACGCTAAGCCGCAGTGTGCCTTGCTCAAGGCCAAGCTGCATGATCTGATCGTTTAGATTTGTCACCGTCAAATCCGTGTTGTTCGAGATGCGCACGGTGTAAGGACCGGCCTCGAGTTCTGCCCATGAGTTCCGGTCGGTGTACATCCGGTCGCCGGTGGTCACAGTGAAGTTCAGCGCAGCTTCGCTCCATTGATCCAGACCGGCGCGCAAGAAAGAAACCCTACCTTTTAGAAAACTGATTCGGCCGGCCCGGGCGGGAGGATTGTTGGCGGACGAATTGCCAGTTGGGGCCTGTTCTTGGGCGGTGGCAGCGGGACTTTTATCGGCGCCGACGTCTGGCGTTTGGGAGTGGACATAAGCGGTCAAGAAACAAAGACAGAGGAAACCGAGACATCCCCGATTCCAGTTGCTGAACATTCGTGCGCACTGCGGCTCATGGGTCACTTGAATTCTCCCGGCCTCTGAAGGCTATCGATTTTGGACACTCAAATTCAATTGAGCTTGAGGACGAAAAAAAATTGCCCATTGAGGCGGACGATAACGTCAAGCCCGAGTCAGAGATTCTCGTACAACTTTTGAAGTAGAAAATATTGGCCGCGTCTTGTCCTTAACGTTCCAGCCTTCGGCGGAAATTCCCGACGTTTCAGCTTTAACGCCGCTCCCGTTCAGACTGCCGCTTCACAAACGCCGAAAATCTATCTTCCAGCTTTGCGAAAACCGAAGTGGCATCTTCATTGCCCTTTAACTGCTTTTCCAAGGTTGAAATGTCGGAGTTCAATGCGGTGTATTCCGGGTCCCTGCCTGCGTATCCCAGCTCTTTGGAGCGATCAAGTTGCTTCTTGGCGGTTTCGAGAAGGGTTTGCGCCGCGGCCTTATCTTTCTGGCTTTGCTCCCGCGCTTGATCGATGGCTGCCCGGGCGAGAACCAGCGGCAATGGAGTCACGCGGTCGATAACTGCCAGAGTATTGAGAGCTGTGAGCAGGACGGTATTGGCGTCTTGAGTTTTTTGCTGGTCGAGTAAACGCGCCGCCTCAGTGAGGGCCAACGGATACGTCGCAAGCGGCAGGCTATAGGTGCGGACGCGAATTTCGCTCGTCAAGCCGTAGAGCAAAACGCGCGCTGCCGGATAATCTTTCGCATCCACTGCTTTGGATGCATCTTGCGCAAGTTGCGAAATGGCCTTGCTGTCCTGCGGCGCCGCGTCAATCACCTCAACGTTTAGACCAACGGGAATTAACGCAATTGCCGAATTGCGAGCCACGAGAATATTAATCTTGCCGGTTGCCCGCTCAATGGCGGCACGGGCTTCGTCAATCTTGTTGGCGGCAATCGCGCTGACTGCTTTATTGGTTTCGTCAATGGCTGCGATTGCTTCTTTATCCAGGTTCTTTTCCGCCTCTGCCTGAGACTCCTGCCGTTGTTTCTCGATCTCGGGGCGCGCCTGCTCCTCAGCACCTTTCCGCTCCTTATCGAGGTCGGGCTGCGCTTGTGATTGGTTCGCGGTCTGCGCCGGCGAAGGTCCAGCCGAGGCGGTGTCGGAATGTTTGGAAGAGCAGGATGTCAGACTCAGGTAAACGATCGCGACGCTGACCACAAAAACTGCTGTAGAGGTTATGTCTTTCATAAGGATCCTTTCTATACCCTGTCCGCGCATTGCCGCATGGACGCTTGGATCTTAGGGAATGGGGAGGTCAATAACAATTCGTTAAGAGGGTGAGATGGAAGTCGAATCGTACGGCTAGAAAGTTATCCATCCTGCGGCAGAAATTCATCTACAACTTAAGAAGGAGGGAAGCGATTGTGTCGGCATTGTGCGCGCCAGGCTGCGCCGTCTAGTGGGCAACTACAAGGGCACCCCTGTGCTTACAAAGTCCGATGGGGCGAGAGGCCGGCCGGCTAATGGTGGAGTCGGCCGGCCTTTCAGGGGCGTAGGCAACGGGTGGTTACAACATGTTTTTCATCTGCTGGCAATCTCAAGCCTGTGCTCAAGCTTGTCGAGCTTCGCCCGGGTTTCTCCGTAACGCACGAACGACGAGATCATGTCCGACAGTTCGTGAGCAGTCTCCGTGTTTTCTTTCAAATATTCGGTATAGGAGCCTGAAGTGGGGCGAAGTTTGTTTTCGTTCAGGTGGTTGATGGCGGCTGTGGTGTTGGCAGCCAGGTCTTGCATAAGAGGAATCGAACGGTCGATCGCCTGCTGCTGCCATTCAGAGGCTGAGTCGCGCAGCGAGTTCAGCTTGCCGATCGTTCGGCCCAGGTTGTTGACGTGATCTTTTATGCGTTCCAGCATGGCTGCATGACTCTGCCAGCTCGCATCCGACCGCGTCAATGATTCCATCTCATCTGCGTCTTTGGACAGGGCGGCTGCTTCATCCCTTGCCTCTGAAAGAAGGCGAGTGACCTCAGGGTTTTCGTCGCGCGCTGCCGCCCGGATTGCAAGCGGTGACGACAGAAGCAACATGAACGTTGTAAGGATTCCGGCCAGCAAGCGGCGCGTTTCTTTGGGCATGATTGGCATACGTGTCTCCTTCATTTATTTGTAATTGCCTGATCCTTCTTTTTTCAGCGGACGAATTAGCATGCTAGCAACCCTGTAATTGAAAACAATTCCTCAGGAGGATGAACTGAGACTTCGAAAGGTTAAGTAGACTCATACTTGCTCGGGGTATGAGACAGTCATACGACTTTTGCCGTAGAGCTCTACAAGAATTTGGAACGAGAAGTCTGCGGTTAACGCAGGTAAGCGGCCTTGACCGCAGACTTTCCTAAACTTCGACGGTGATCCGGTTTTCCACGGAAGTGATTCCCGGGGCCGACCACGCGACTCGCTCGGCCTCTTCCTTTTCCGCCCAGGCGCGGACCGTAGCCTTTCAGAATCGCTTTGCTGCCCTGAACGTCGACGGTGATTCGGTTGGCATCGATTTCCGCGTTGCGCACCAGCGCATCTTCGATTTTCTTCTTGAGTTCCGGTGGATTGGCGCGGGGCTTGATCGTAATCAGGTTGCTGACTCCCTTAACCCCCGCCAACCGGCGCACCACGCGTTCCGCATCCTGCTTCTGATACTGCCACTCCAGTTCGCCCTTAAGAGTGACCCAGCCCTTGGAAACGGTTACCTGAATTTTGTTGGCGGGTACGAACACGTCCCACTCCAGAGCCCGCAGAGCGGCGGCCGCGATATCGGCGTCGGTGCGCTCTGATTCCAGTTTGACCTCGATGTCATTGGCCACAGCCTTGACGCCGCTCACCTTGAGGGCAGTTTCCTCCGCGCTCCACTTCTTCAAGAATGAATCCACCCATCCGGTGAGGGTGACAATTCCGTCCTTTACCGACACGCCAATTTCATTCGGCTGAAGTTTGGCATCCCACTTCAATTCAGCCATTACGCTTTCTTGAATATCTTCGTCAGTTCGAATCAATGTTGCAGTTGCCATAATTATTTCTCCTCTCAGCTTATTGTTCTGCCCAACGTCTGGGCGTTGTGATTAGGGTCATCCATGTTCGGGGTTTCGACATTCCATGGCTCGCGGGGATCAAATGGTGAGGCGGGCTATTTCTTTTTCTTTTCTGGAATCCTAATAATTGGGTACGGTACAAACAATTCATCTGGAGAGGGAGCCGGAATTGGAGAGAGACGGCTAGGACCGGATGCAACCTGCGCCAGAATTCTTTGTACGACTTTGGGAGCAAAGTTGAGGATGGATTGATCCGAAGCCGCTCCTGATGCCCCTGCCGCTCTGGTTGCAAAAGCGCTCTGGTTACAAAAGTAAGAGCAGCAAACTGTTGTGATCTGGCTCAACGCGTCCTATCGCCATATTCTGTCCTGTGCAGGCATCCAATCGTCTATCTAGAGAATAAAATGTCACACGACCTGGGATCAGTGGCTTTGCGCGATTTGGGAGAGCAAATAGCTCGGGAGAACGATCCCGAAAGGCTGCGCGGGCTGGTGATGAACATCAATGTTCTTTTGAACATGATTGAGGATCAATTGGCGAAGCTAGAAGGACGGCAACCCCCTCCGCGCCATTGAACTCAGCGTGCGATAAGATATTTTTTAATTGTCCGATAGTAGACAGATTCATGGCCATCCGCCGAGTAAAGTAATCGTCAGAGAGCTTAAACGCATCTTTCCGCCGCGCACCTTTCCTGGGTGACGGGTCCTTGCGAAAGCCAGCCCAAATCCAATTGGAGGACTTCCGTTATGCGGGATAAGCTTCCCTGCATTTCATCTGCAGTTATTTCCGCCAAAACAGTGGACGAATTGTTTGATGCTCTCTCCACGCTGCCACCTCTAGTCCGCTGCCAGAAATGCGGCACGAAACTGTTGCATGCGAACGCCATATTTGTTTCGACCAGCGGGAAAGTGTGGACTCTTCCGCTGCCGGTTTGCACAAACTGCGAGCCCTCAAAAGCCGGTTCCTACGTAACATCTCTTTGCGAGGAAAAGAACTTTACGATTCCGTTCGACAAAGCTCTTCACGGCGGTCCTTCGTTAAGCAAGGCTCTTCCGAGTGCGACGCCACCGCGTTCAGCCGCGAAATCAAAAGCACGTGCTTCAACGGCGTGATCGATCTCATCACGGCGACCTACTACTCGATGTCGTTGCCGCGCTGATGAATCATCGTTAGAAGGTCGACCTTGAAGGTCCAATAGGTTGCGCTTTCGAGTCAAGGCGAACGATTTCAGTGAAAAGCAGCTTAACGCTACGCTCGCAAACGTCCGGTGGGCGGTGAACTCCGAAGCCCATGCCACGGTAGCATGCTGTACCGGTGATGAGCAGATTGAGAACAGTCGTCAAGACCGCCCACTCGAGGGTTCGCCGCACTACGGGCAGGCGCAGATCGATGGCGGGGAACGTCTTCGGCAGCTTCCCACTGGCGCGCAGATTTCGCGTCCTCAGACAGATACCAGTCGGAATTAGAAGCAGACCGAGGACGAACATTCCAGGAAAGATCGGAAAGAAGAGGATGCCAATATAGGGATGTGGTGGGCCGGGTAAAAAGATCTCGCAGAACCAAAAGGCGACGGTGGTGAGCGCCGTGCTGGTAGTATCACGGCGCCTGCAAGCGTGACAGTATTCTGGCCTAGAAAATAGGTGGGCTGCGACCAGCCTCGGATGCGTTCTCGCAGATTCATGGAAACGGTTACCCCTCTTTTCTTGGAGCTTCTATGCCATACTGCGATGACGCCGTCGACTCTCCTCTAGACGCTCTTCTTTATCCGACGACTTCTCGACAAAACAATAACTTGGCGAGCTTGCTCTTCGCTTTTCTGCGCTCGCGGCTATTGGAGAACGGGTCGAAGTGGGTGCCCAGTGCGCCTCAACTTAGCGCACATTTGTTGGAGTACAACACGGGCAACGGTAGCGACGTCATTCATTACTCGTGGGCCGGCACCGCTACCCAGCAAGCGACAGAAGTCAAACATTTTCAGAAAGCAGAGTCTGCACAAACCGTGCGAGACACGGAACCTGGCGACATACAGTAACAGCTTGCGATTCCGAATTCCGGTTGCATCCGAGAGGCTCGTTGCCTCATCGCGAGATGACAATCCCGTCGCTGTCCTGGTACATACGCAGCGATCTGCGCCAGTGTCGCCATGGCCGACCTGTATTACTGCATATTGCATGTGTGAGGTTTTGGCCGTTTTCATCTTGTTCCTTGTCCTGCTTTTCCAATCGGTCGCTTCCATCATGGATGAAGCACGATCCGGGCCGATCTTGCAAATCACAATTCCTGGTATCGCATACGGCTGAACGCGCTGTAATACCGGTCGCAAGAGCGACGTTCGCACTTTGCAGGCCTCCATTGGAATCGTTCTAAGCAAAGACGAATTCGGGTCGGATGTCAGAACCTAAAACATCTATCTCGCGGCAATCTAGCTTCTGAGGCGTCGAATCTTTGGCGAACCAAATGCATTGATACGGCTGAAGTACTCAGCCAGGCTGAACTGCTATCGATGGAGCGTTCGAACAATCTTTCGGTAAGAGCTTCACTTCGCAAACGAAGGAGTAGAGATGTATTCCCCAAATCTATTGGATGACATTTCTGCAAATTCGTGGAGCAGGCGAACCGCTCTAAGCCTGCGTCAACGCCCGGAGTTTCCCTGCGACATCTGTCAGAGATTCGACTTATGCCAACTTATCAACTCTTTCGTAGATGGTCGCAGATTATTCCTCATGGAATGTGATCCGGTTTTGCGCGGGGCAACAGACCGCGCCTTCAGCAGAAAGGTGCATCATGCCTGAATCGAATGCAAAACCAACTGTTTCCATTGTTGTTCCCCTCCACAACGAAGAGGGCAACGTCACCGAACTCTATGCCCAGTTGCATTGCGTGATGGAAAGCACTGAGTGGGGATACCAGTTCGTTTTCGTAGATGACGACAGTACGGATGTGACCTACAAATCTCTGCGAGACCTTGCGGCAATCGACCCGCGCGTGACAATCGTCAAACTGCGGCGGAACTTCGGGCAGACTGCAGCGCTGGCCGCTGGGTTTGCGCAATGTACTGGCGAATATGTGGTCGCCATGGATGGCGACCTTCAGCACGATCCGGCGGAAATTCCCAAGTTCATGGCTAAGCTCGAAGAGGGCTATGAGGTTGTGAGCGGCTGGCACAAGCACCGCATCGACAACTTGCTGCTGCGGAAAATTCCTTCTCGTTGTGCCAACTGGCTGATGGCAAAGCTCAGCGGGGTCGAGATTCATGACTTTGGAACGACCTTCAAGGCGTACCGTCGCGAGTTGCTTTTTCAACTTCCGCTCTATGGAGAGATGCACCGCTTCATACCGGCTCTGGCTTCGGGATACGGCGCTTCGATTTGTGAGATCCCCATTCAAAACAAGCATCGCAAGCACGGCGTCTCGCACTACAACCTGTCGCGCATCTTCAGCGTGTTGTTTGATCTCATGACCATTCGATTCCTTCTGCGCTACATGTCGCGTCCTCTGCACTTGTTCGGTCGGCTTGGTCTGATCAACATAGGTGCCGGATCGGCCGTTGCGCTCTGGCTGTTGCTCGGAAGGTCCTTTACGCAACCGACGTTTTGCAGCAGCACGGACTGCTGCTGGTGTTCGCCGCTGTCTTGATCCTGGTAGGAGTTCAATTGGTGGCCATTGGGCTGCTTGGTGAGTTAGGTGTCTGGCAGTAACTCAATCCGGCTGCATTGGCTTCACCATGATGGTGCCGTGCTGCGCAGTGGGCGCGCTATCCAGATGAGCATCAATATCATCCGTGCGTTCATCCGGATGCGCGAGCTGATAGCGTCCAACAAGGATATCGCCGCTCGTGTCAAAGAATTGGAACGTGGCCACGACCATACGGCCTCGGCGATCGAAGTGCTGGCGGAGGATATTGATCGTCTTGCTCACGACGTGCGGAAAATGAAGACATTGCCGGTGGCGCCGAAACGCAAGATCGGTTTCGCCTTGTAGCCTTGCGGTGCCGCTATTCATAATCAACGACGCAGCAAACCGCGCCTTCAAAAGAGCGCTGCAGGGTTTGCGCAGTCGCAAGTTCGTTGGGCAAAAAACCCAACTGGAGATCTGATATATCACCCTGTGGCAATATTCTCCGAATTGAGAAACCGGAAGTATCGGGAAAACTGACTGTGTGGCCGTCCCAAACCAGGGACGTAGAGTTGATAGACTTCATTTGGACCCTGCATCGGAGTCATCTTGCTAATGGCTGGACGATGTCGCTCAGTTATTAATCCAATACGCGTTCGGTTCACGTCCCGCGGATCGATCTCGCGTCTGAACAGCGGCCTGTCCGCGCCAACAATGACCTGCTTTCCGCGCCCCTTCCACGTCACCAACGGCACAGTAACTTCTGCCCGTACGACCGCATTCACCTCGCTCCATTCATAGAGAATTGCGGCAAACAGTCTTGCAGTGTAGCCAAGAGTGAGCCCATGTCGAACGATTCAAAAGCTTCGAGCGCAAACTTTCCAACTCGCAATTTCCAGGAACCTTTTCAAGTGGCACGGTCCAATGTCCGTAACGCTTGACGTAGTTGGCCGGATTCGGACAGTGAAGTAGCAGCAAGAAATTGTTCGCGAACAAATTTCCTCTGCTCGGCGCGAGCCCGTTGAGCTTCCGCCAGCGCTTTCAGGTTGATTAATGTTTGTTCCTGAGGAAACTTCCGAAGACCTTCCTCCGCCCGTGCCACAGCCTGGGCGTAATCCTCCTGTGTGATGGCCCCCTCGACCAGCCGGCAGAATTCCCGCACTTCGGATCGACGTCTTTCTTGCTCGCACGCCGAAGCGACCATCTTCGCTACATTGTGCACTTCGTTGGACGTAGGATCCAGCTTCTGAGCGGATTCGACCGTATCGGACGCTCCAATCAGATCTCGGTTTGCTAGCTGCTCTCTCGCCTGGCCGAGTAACTTCTCCAACTGATTTTGGCGCGATCTCCCTTCTGCACGCTTGGAAAACAATCAGCCTGAGGGCCTTAGCCTGCGTATCTTCAGGGTCAATCTGGAAAGCGTCATCGGCAGCTCTTTGGGCTTCGTCAAGATCTCCGTCCTCCGGTGCCGCTTCTGCCCGGCGAAGAGCCCGGCGCAGCCGTGTAGCCCTTTCTTTCGACGCTCGGATGATGTCTCGAAAGGAGAGAATCTCAGGGTTCTTCGAATCAAGCCCCACCGCTTGGTCGAGCAATCGGAGCGCGTCGTCGTAACGCTTGTCGATATAAGCTTCGTTGGCCTGGCCTCGTAAGGCGCGCGCCCGCTCAATTTCCTTGCGGAGCCTAAGCCGCTCGCTGACCGCGTTCATCAGCTTGTGCGCGCGCACGTTGTGGCGGTCGATGCGGAGCGTCTGCTGTAGTAAATCTCTGGCTTGAGTCCATTCTTCCTGCTCAACTGCCGCCTCGGCGCGGCTCACGAGTTGGCTAACAGTTTCCAACCTCATCTGATCTCGAATACGAATCAGATCAAAAGCTAGATCCTTTGCGGTTCCATACCGCTGGTCTCGGTTTCTCGCCAGGACGCGATTAATAATCCCATCCAGCCCGGTGGGGTATTCCTTTAAATAGTCGCCAAGGAAAGGCGGTGAATCGTTCGTGATTTTAAGGAAAGTTGCGCGAGTTTCGTTCGCGTCAAATGGCAGTTCGCCGGTCAGCAGCTGAAAGAGAACGACTCCTATGGAGTAGATGTCAGTGCGGTTATCAAGAGCCTCGGCCTGCAACTGCTCCGCCGACATATAGTGAATGCTGCCAATGATCTGACTTGCCTTCGTTACCCCGGTATCCCCCATGATCCGGGCGATACCGAAATCAACGATGACCGCCATGCCATCGTTGATGCCATCCTGGAG
>JBAVZU010000025.1:0-5828 GCA_049588915.1 Candidatus Sulfotelmatobacter sp. | reverse complement strand
TCGTCCAGCATCAGCTTCCTGAGTCGGGTCACAGTAACCTCCTTGTGACCCAAAACCTTACACGGGCAACAATGCTGGCGACGACCACGCGCTAGCGTCCGCCGCGCTAGCGGCTTAGTTCAAACGCGCTTGCGTTCAAGAATGGAGTAGTTCCTGGTTGGTTGCCCAACCCGAGGCTATCCGCCTCGGCGTGACAGTCCGTCAATTCCCTTCTCTTTCATGCTCCCTTTTTCTCCACAATTAGGACATCGCCGCAGGAAAGCGACAACTTTCCTCGATTTGTTGCGGTTTCTGCCTTTCCTCATCGACAATCTGTGCCTGAATTGTGCCTGCAAGTCCTGCAGGCAGTTATTCGCATTTGAGGCACAGAAAGGAAAATCCATGCAAAACGGAAGCATGATACGAACAGAACGACACGGCGGACCAGACGTTTGGGAATTCAGATGGCGAGAACCTGGACCTGATGGCAAACGCAAACATCGCAGAATGGTTGTCGGGACAACGAATGAATTCGGTGACGAGATTGCGGCTCGCCAAGCGATTGCGAGCCTTCATCTCTGTATGAACTCACGGAGTGAAAGAGTGAGAGTGCGTCCAATCACTGTGTCCGAATTGGTGGATCACTATCGGCAGCGAGAGTTGAAGCCCGACACTCTTTGGAAAACCCACTCGACAAAAGTGACATACAACGGCTACCTAAATAAATGGATCATGCCGAGGTGGGGGAACTACACGCTGAACGGCATCAACGCTGGGGAAGTTGAGCTTTGGCTGAGATCGCTAGCATTGGCAAAGTCAAGCTGCGCGAAGATCAGAAATATCATGAGCGTCCTTTTCAACCACGGGATTCGGCATGAAATCTGCAAGTACAATCCGATTCGCTTGGTGCGACAGGGCGCGAAACGGAAGAAGTTCCCGGCCGTGCTCAGTGCGAGCGAGGTTCAGCAGCTGATTGCTAGTCTCGGGCTGCGCGAGCGAACCCTTGTCTTGCTGGACGCGGGCACGGGCTTGCGGATGAGCGAACTGTTTGCTCTGAAATGGCGGGATATCAACTTCCAATCAAACGAGATCAGCGTCACACGGTCGATCGTGTTTCAGCTAGTTGGACCGTGCAAGACCGAGGCGTCCCAGAAGCCGATTCCGCTCGATGCTTACCTAACGGAAGCGCTGAGGAGATGGCAGGAGTACACACCTTACCGAAAACCAGATGACTGGATATTTGCCAGTCCCGCTACGCTCGGCAAAAACCCGTATTGGGGGACAAACTCTCATGAGGAGTTTTATCCGTCCTGCTGCGGTGAAGATCGGAATCGCACACATTGGATGGCATACGTTCCGTCACACCTACTCTTCCCTGCTACGGGCAACAAAAGCAGATATCAAGGTAATGCAAGAATTGCTTCGTCATGCTTCCAGCCGAGTGACATTGGATACGTACACTCAAGCGGTCACAATTCACAAACGGAGAGCTCAGAGTAGGGTCATTCGCTTGTTTCGCGCACCCGCAGTTGCAACTGCCTGATCTGGCTGGGACGCATGTGCCTTTTTGTGCCTACAAGAAGCTCCGGATGCCCAAAAACACTGGCGATTAGGCAAACCGGGCCAGAAATTAGCGACGGAGTTGTGCCTTTTTGTGCCTGCGCCAAACGTGGGCGTTCCCCGTAAGCTCTTGAAAAGGTTTGGCGTCCCCGACGGGATTTGAACCCGTGTTACCGCCGTGAAAGCGCCCTGTAAGGAACATCTTAGAATGGGAAGGAACAAGCTCAACTTGTACCGTTCTTGTACCGCGAGTCTTGAACCAAAACTCTCGAACTAGGTGATTCGCGATCTTGGCGACGAAGCACAAAGACGATTTCGAGCCGTACTCGCAAGATGAGGGTGACTGGCTCTGCACGGTCGAATTCTTGCCAGGTGATGATCCCGAGGGCCGACTGTTTGCCGCAGCCATGGTCGGTTATCTCGTTGGCCACGCACAACTGACGAACACACGTATTCTGGCACTCATCGGCGATCCTGATGCCAGCGCATACGAGCTTCTATTTTCCTTTTCGTCTCCTGAGGAGAAAAACGAGTTCCTGAACTTGGTCCGTTCAAACGAGGATATGGGGAGAGATTACATCATTGAGCTTACGCCGCCCACCACTGAAGAAATTAGGAATGCTCGTCCACTCGCAACGGTCCTACCCCATGATGCCCTCGCCCATGCCATGCTGATTGCAGTGACCCAGTGTGCGGGTAAAGACGATGATCGCAGTTTGTCGTAACATTGTGATCGAAGACGGTGACGGCTCCGGCTAACATCTTCGCGAAGTTTCCACTCTTGTTGCATCGTAGGGTGATCCCGCTCCCTTGCGGATCTGACCATCTGCGGGCACCGGAATCGAGACCTTGGATCCATAGGCCGTCAGTGTCGATGTCAAATCCTCTCCTCTATTTATATTGTTCTCGCAAGAAAGGTACGAATGAGCGACGCGATCTCATCGACCTTTTCATCGAGTGCGAAATGCCCGGCGTCCAGGATATGGACCTCCGCTTTAGGCAAATCTCGCTGGTACGCCGTCGCGCCCCCAATCGCGAATGACGGATCGTATTTGCCCCAGACCACAATCATGGGCGGCTCATGCTGCCGCATCCAAGCCTGCCAGACGGGATAGGCTGCCACGTTAGTGCGATAGTCATAAAACAGGTCAGCCTGTATCTTGCTCTGGCCGGGCTGGGAGAGATGAGCAAACTCGTCGGTCCAAGTGTCGGGATCGTTTCGATCCGCATTCGGACTGGTGCCGAGATGTCGCAGCTTTGTAGTCTTGTAGGAAAGAAAGTTCGGTATGACCTTATCTTCGTAAGCGGCTCGATCCTTCCAGTAAGCCTTCCGTTCGTCCCAGGCTGGGCCGAGGCCATCCTCGCTGGCGACGGCATTTTGGATGATCATGGCTTTGACCCTCTCAGGGTGCGCTAAGGCCAGACGAAAGCCGACCGGACCGCCATAATCCTGCAGATACATGACGTAACTTTTAATCCCTAGCGTTTCGATCAGCTGTTCCACTGTGTTCGCGATATGGTCGAATGTGTAAGCGTACTGTCCCGGCGGCGGCGCATCGCTCTGGCCAAAACCGGGATAGTCCGGCGCAACTAAGTGATAGCGATCGGCCAGTAATGGGATCAGCGTGTCAAACATCCGAGACGAAGAGGGAAAGCCGTGAAGCAGCAAGATCGTCGGCGCGTCCTTCGGGCCGGCCTCTCGGTAGAAGATCGAGAGACCCTCCACTTGCACTGCGCGATAGAAAACCTGATGCTCACATACATCCTGACTCGCGAAAGCTAGTGAGGAAAGAAGCCCCGCGAGCAACAACAGAGCCAGAGACCCGCCCCTAAATAGGGTATTAATATACTTGACTGACTGTAGAGATTTTGCTACAGTTAGGCATGGAAACACCGAAAACACTTCAGCAAGCCATCCAGTTCTTCGGCGAATACGAGAACTGCCGCCAGTTCATGATCTCCGTTCGCTGGGCCGATGGCAAGGTGCGCTGCCCGCACTGTGATTCCGAGAAAGTCACCTATCTCGAAAAGGCCCGCCTGTACCGCTGCTATGGGGATCATCCCAAGCAAAAATTCTCGTTGAAGGTTGGAACTGTTTTCGAGGATTCGCCCATTGGCCTTGACAAGTGGCTTCCCGCTCTGTGGCTGCTCGTAAGCTGCAAGAATGGCATCAGCTCTTACGAAGTCGCTGGCGCTCTTGGCATCACACAGAAATCCGCGTGGTTCATGATGCACCGCATCCGACTCGCCATGCAGTCCGGCTCGTTCAAGAAACTCGGCGGTGACGGCGGCGAAGTCGAAGTAGACGAAACCTTCATCGGCGGCAAGGCGCGAAACATGCACCTGAGTGAGCACAAGCGCCGCATCACTGGCACTGGCGGCAAAGACAAAACTATGGTCATGGGAATTCTTGAGCGCGGCGGCGAAGTTCGCACCGTTGTAGTTGCCAATCGTCGCAAGCCAGTTCTGCAAAGCGAAGTCAAGCGGCATGTGCAGGCGGGCGCGGCGCTCTATTCAGATGCCCTGAAATCTTATGAAGGACTGGAAACCGACTACGCGCACAAAGTCATTGACCACGCTGTCCAGTACGTCGATGGCCGCGTGCACACCAACGGCCTTGAGAATTTCTGGTCGCTCCTGAAGCGCGGCATCTCGGGAACCTACGTGAGTGTAGAGCCGTTCCATTTGTTTCGCTATCTGGACGAGCAGAGCTTTCGGTACAACAATCGCAAGGACATGGAGAACGCGGATCGTTTCAAGCTGGCACTCTCGCAGATTGTAGGGAAGCGTCTGACCTACGCGGAAGTGACTGGCAAGGTGGGGGCGACGCCTTTCTAATCCTTTGCGGAGGAAGCGCGGGAAGCGGCCTTCCGCTTCCGCGTCTTCGCCCGTTTCTCGGCGTCAAGTTTTGCCTTGATTTCAGTGTGCGGCACAGCGACAAGCCGTCGCACGAAATCTTTGAACTGGCCGAAATCACCTGTGGGATTCTTCGCGGGAGCCTTGGGGTGATTCGCCATACGTTCTCTCTTATGGAGAGGATGCCGTGGTGTGCGCCAAATGTCAAATAGGTTCCCGCAGATTGGTGAGCCTCTTGGAGATCATCCAGATACATGCGCAACACTATGCAACATTTTTGAGCGGCCTTCAGACCGCAGTTAACAAGCTGATCCAGATGGAGAGCGAGGAAGAATTCTGGGACGACACTATTTTCCTTGTGTCGGTTCATCAGACGCTCGTCTATTTTGAAGATGTCTGCGGCAAGAATGAGTATCCAGTTACGGGAGTTTTGGTTTCGCACGTCAAAAGGCTATTAGATGTTGCTCTAGAGAAAGACAACCCTCTCTCGCAAGTCGCACAGATGGGGCTCACGGTGCTCCTGCTGTCTCAATACCTTGAACGCGTGCGTCTCACCTTTATAGATGAATTGGCCACAAAACTGCTTTTTCAACTGCCCAGCAACAAGAAGGAATGGTTTGAGGCTCCCACCTCCAATTGGGAAAAAGTCATCGAACGATTCCCGGATGCGATCACTGACGTAGAGGAAATGAACAAGTGTTTCGCTTTGTCCCGATATGCTGGCGCTGTCTTTCACAGCGTGCAGGTAATCGAATTCTCTCTGCTGGACTTCGGAGCGTTTCTAGAAGTCAAAGACCCAAAATCAGGCTGGACTGCGATAAGTAGCAAACTCGATCAAATTACTAAAGCAAAATTTTCCGACCTCAGCGACAAACACCAGAAAGCGTTTCCATTTATCGAGCAGATGCAGGCCACGGTCCTTTCTCTCAAGAATGCTTGGAGGAACAAAATCAGTCATGCACACGGGAAACTGACACTCTTAACTAGCGATTTCGTTCCCGATGTGGCGGAAGAAATCTTGATGGCAACCCGCGCTTTTATGAGAAGACTCGCAGTTGAGATGCCCAAGTAAGGCCCTGTCACGGCTCTCTCATTATAGTCAGTCAGCTATATTAGTACCCTAAATAGGGAGGTATGGCATTGCTGGAAAGAACTCCGCATCCTGTCGCACTCCTTTTACTCTGTCCGACATCGACATCGATGATCACTCATGCACTCAATGAGCCTCTTCCGCGTAGAGAAAGCTGAGGACCTCGGCAACGGCAAAAGGCTCCCTGAGCTGCGCGATACATGACAGCCTGATCTTTTGAAGGATTCATCAAAGCTCTATTAAGTGACATCCGGTGCCGTAGAGTTTCGGGCTCCGTCAGAGTTACAGGTCCGGGACTCGTTGAGTCGGGCACAGTAGATTTTCGACCGAACCGAAGAGTCGT